>JALVEA010000119.1 GCA_027008665.1 Thiotrichaceae bacterium
TTTTTTAAATTGTGTTTTCTTTGTATTCCCTATAGCATCAAACACGATTTTAATACCACTGCCCGTAGCAAAAGATAGCTCATATTCAAAGGGAGTCATTTCGCCACTAGAAAGGATAAAAACCTGAGGTTTCAGCTTCTTTTTTTCATCTTCTTCAAAAACAAGATCATCATTATTTTTTGCTAATGACACATCAATGCCATCTAAATACAATGCTGTTTTAGTACCTGATGATAATTTTCGCTTCCGAAAAGGACCTTCGGAAAAAAAGATCCAGTCTTCACTATCCTCTTGCTGTTGCAAAAAAGAATAACCCTCCGCATCCATTTTTAAACCAAGCTGACGCGACTGCAAAATAGACTCATCTTGTGCTAATTTTACTAAAGCAATAAAACGATCAGCCTGCTCTTTAAGTAAATCATCAGTACTTCTTGAAATCATGGGGGCTACAACAGAGGCGAGTAGCCCCACAATAACAACGACAATCATTATTTCAAGCAGAGTAAAGCCTAATTGTTTTGATTTGATCTTCATTTTTTTAGACAAACTCCTGAGTGCTAATTCCACTATCAACTTAAAAGTGGGATAGTCGTTTTAATGGTGTCTAGTTATCTAAACTCCAATTACCTATATCATCATCACTTTGACGACCATCTGGCCCCCAAGAATAAATATCAATTTCACCATGGGAACCAGGATTTAGGTATTTATAAGGATTTTTCCAAGGATCCATTGGCATTTTCTTTAAATAAGGCTTCCAGCCCTTTGGCTCAGGATCACCACTGGGCTTAGAAACCAATGCCTCCAAACCTTGATCTGTACTAGGATATTGAAAATTATCAAGTTTATATAAAGCCAAAGTGCTTTCTAGGCTTTTAACATCAGCCTTAACACGTTCTATTTTTGCATCCGATAGTTTATCTAAAACCCCAGGAGCAACCACTGCTGCCATCACTGCAATAATCACCACCACTACCATCACTTCTAGCAAGGTAAAACCTTGCTGAGCTAATTCATGTGTTAATGACTTTGTTTTTATTTTAGAATAATTCATCATAATTAGTACCTTTATTTTCAAGTATTTGTTTCAAGTCACGTTTATAATTGCCTTAAAAAATCAAGACAATAATAAATAATGTATTAAGTTTGTCATACTCAAACTTAAAGCGAAAAGTATAAGCCTCTCTATTAACAAATTTTAACTAACTATCCATAATGCCTTCAAAATTTATTCTTAGCAGTTTATTCATTACTATTGCATTGATATTGATGCAGTTTATACAAAATGATTTATTATTTTTACGTGAAAACATACAACAAGGAGAACTTTGGAGGATTTGGACAGGCAATCTAATACATAGTAATTATTATCATTTAGCCCTTAATTTGGCAGGTTTTTGGGTCTTTGTTTTACTGTTTAAAGAATCAATGAATGCAGTGCAACTTTGGGTATCTTTAATACTATTAATTAGCGGAGTAGGTTTTGGTCTTTATTTTTTAAACCCTGAGCTTTACTGGTATGCAGGCTTATCAGGTGCGCTTTATGGCCTATTTATTATTGGTGCTATCTACTCCCTTATTGATAAGGACTATCTAACAGGGTTTTCTATTCTTATTGTTATTCCCACTAAAATTATTTGGGATCATCTGTATCATAGCGGACAGATTAATGCTGATTTAATTGGTGTACCTGTCTCAACCGATGCACATCTTTATGGTATTGCGAGCGCGTTTTTCATTGGTTTATTGATAGTGTTCAATCATTTTCGTAAAACTAGCACAGTCTCTTTAGACAACTAATTCCACTATTAAATCATCTTCTAACCATTGTGAAATAAACCCTGCAACTCGTCCGGGGGCATAAGCTTCATCAACCCATTCGCAGACACCCGTACAAATTTCAGAAAAATGATGCCCTTTCATGACGGCATCTAAAGCCCATGCTTCATCTACCTCTAACGAACGGTAATAGGTTTTAAGTTCTTTACGCCAAACCAACCACGGAATTGGATACTCAGCCTGTTCAAACGGTATTTGTCCTGTTTCATTTTCAATTGCCGCCCATAATTGGGGGACATTCCATTCTAAATCTAAACGTGCTACCGATGGATGCAGAATAAAACCTAATTCAGCCCATGCTTCAGGCTTAACTTCTTGCAATACCTTTAATTCTAAGGGAATCTCATCCGCCGCATCAAAGCTATTACGCAATGCCCATTCAAAACGTGCCATTTCTGCTAACACCTTAGTTTCTTGATGATGTTCACTGAGAAATGTTTCTAATCGACTGCCAAAATAACGAATGGAGAAATGATCTGATGGATAAGCCGCGATATATTTTATTCCGTCATTATAAAAACCTTCATCGCCCAATAAGGTATGTACAGAAGGATAGTTATCAGACAACGCATCAATCAAGCGGTAGCGATAGGCATTGGCGTAGATCGCTAACCGTATTTTTGAACTCACTTTCTTTGTTCCAACTATTTTCGTCTCTATATCACCCTTTTCAGTCAGCAACCATTGCATCATACTACGCTGTAAATTCAGTAGCTCAGACATTTTCAGCTCCCTTAGTATTAACTGCATTAACCACGGAAGCATCAGCTAATGCATCTGCTGAAACTTGCTTCATCTGTTCATATTCCTGCATTAAAATAGCTAAGTCAGGAATATTATCATCACGTTCAATCATTGCTGAAACGGCTCCAAAATGCTTTACCGATTCGGCATATAAACTCCAAACGGAATCAACAATATCATGATCATGGGTATCAATAATATAATCACCATAATCACTATGCCCTGCCAAATGATGCTGTTGTACTCGCTCTTTTGGTACAGCGTTTAAATATTCTAAAGGATCAAATTCATGATTAACCGAGCTAACGTAAATATTATTAATATCCAGTAATAATAAACAATCCGCTTCTTCTGCAACTGCGCTTAAAAACTCCCATTCCGTCATGGTGGATTGAGTATAAGAGACATAACTAGAAACATTTTCAATCAAAAGACGGCGTTCTAAAAACTCCTGCACTTGTTTAATGCGTGTTGCAACATGCATCACTGCTTCATCGGTATAAGGCAAAGGCAATAAATCATGTGTATTGACCCTATCTAAGCCAGACCAGCAAAGATGATCAGAAATCCAATATGCATTAATTCGCTTTGATAAGGCTTTAAGTTGTTTTAAATAATCAAAATTTAAAGGATCACTATTGCCAATCGATAACGACACACCGTGCATTACCATGGGGTAACGCTCATTAATAGCATCTAAAAAATAAAGGGGCTTACCGCCGGGAACAAGATAATTTTCAGATAATACTTCAAACCAATCAACCGCAGGCGAAGTATCTAATATTGCTTGGTAATGCTCTTTTCTGAGTCCCAAGCCAAAACCAAGAGGAGGTAATTTCATAGTTTATTTTTGTTTTATTATAAAAGAATATAAAGAATTTACTTTTTTAAAATCTTAGAAATAATTCAGAACCCCGTCAACAGAAAATTAACGGAGTTAAATCTACCAAAATTAATTTTGAAAATTACCAAAAAAACGAACGACTACATTTTAATAGTTTTTCCGACCTTGCCACCTTTAGACATACAATCTGCCTTACTTTCAGGAATCCAGCCTTTACCTTTACAGCTATTCATACCCTTACAAGCACTGTCCGCAGTCTGGCAAGAAGATTTGCCTTTGCAAGAATTAATACCTGAACATTGAACTTTTGCCATACTCGCTTTTTGCGCTTTCACGGAAGATTTTACCCCACTACTTCCACCAGTTGAACTACAACCTGCTACTAATAAAGCTGCTGCCGCTGATACAAGCGCCATATTGGATAATTTTTTTGCTGATTTCATAGAAGAATTTCCTTTGATAATTAAGTACTCATTTAAAAATGGATCATTAAATAACGGATAATATTACCCAATAATCTTAACTCACCGAACTATCTACGAAAGGAAAGATAATTTGGTTGCATAATAAAATTTATATATAGGATATGATTAGTTATTACGCCATAAACTGTTCAATCTCATCCACTTCTTTAATTAAATCTTGAGTCAATACCTCATTACCATCGGCGATAATTAAAACATCGTCCTCTATCCGTATACCAATATTCCACCATTTTCTATCTACCTTTTCATCAGGTGAAATATAAAGCCCCGGTTCTACCGTCAAAACCATACCTGCCTCTAGTAAACGCCATTGATCATCTACCTTATAATCGCCTACATCATGTACATCAAGCCCTAGCCAATGACCTGTTTTATGCATAAAAAATTGTTTGTAACTTAATTCTTTTTCTTTGTCCCCTGTATCTTCTTCTTTGAATTGTTCGTCATTATGTCTTGCTCGCCTACTTTTTATTTTATGCTCCTCAATCTTTTCAATTTCTTTCTTTTTCTCCTGCTCTAGAATAGTCTCAAGATCACCGCTTAAAATCCCTATCTCCAGTAGACCTGCAACAATGACTCTCACTGCTGCTTCATGGGGTTGATTCCAAGTGTTTCCCGGTATTGCCTGCTCAATAGCCGCTTTTTGAGCATTTAATACAATTTGATATAATTGACGCTGTGGCTCAGTAAATTTTCCATTAACTGGAAAAGTACGCGTGATATCACTCGCATAGCCCTGATACTCTGCTCCTGCATCAATCAAGACTAGATCACCATCCTGTAGCACCGCATTATTTTCAATATAATGTAAAATACAGCCATTTTCTCCGCCACCAACAATACTGCTATAAGCAGGTTCCATCCCCATACCACGAAATTCATGCAGAATTTCTGCCTCAAGTTGATACTCATAAATCCCTGCTTGACAGAATTTCATTGCACGTTGATGTGCTCTTACTGCTGTCTTTGCGGCATAACGCATAAAGCGATGCTCTGCTTTTGATTTATACAAGCGCATATCATGCAAAATAAGATCCAATGAAATAAATTCATGTGGCGCTCTAATACCACTACGAATCTTACTGCGTAAACCACTCATCCAAGACATAACTTGCTGATCAAATGTCGCATCAACCCCCATACTGTAATGAACGGAAGTTCTATTTTCCATTAACCCCGGCACAATATCGTCAATGTCCTCAATCGGGAAAGCATCATCAGCACCGTATATCTCTACTGCGCCTTCTAAGCCTGCCATGCGTCCTGTCCAACGCTCTGTCTTAGGGTCTTTTTCACGACAAAAAAGAATATACTCACCCTCTTTACGCTCAGGAATAAACACCGCAACCGCATCAGGCTCATTAAAATTAGTTAAATACAAAAAATCACTTTCTTGACGAAAAGGAAACTCGGCATCACGATTACGAATTTTAAGTAAGGCAGAAGGAACAATGGCAATCGCATTCTCACCAATCATCGTTAATAATTGATCTCTTCGCTTAGAAAATTCGTCAGGGGTAAATTGAGGTGATTTTATAATAGGCAGACTCATAATGAGCGCTCCTTAAATTATATCTTTAAAAAAATACCCACTTACTCTTAGGTTAAGTGGGTATTATTCAAACGGTTGTGGGATCAAGAGCTTGTGACATCATCAATGCACTAAAAAACACAAACTAGATTGCTTGTGCTTATGTAAGAGTCAATAACTTACCGAAATTTATTTAAGGCGATATTTAACCCCCATTGTTAAGCGCTTATCGATATTGTCTTGAGTTGTTGTTTTAGCTAATTTAGCTGTGATATTGAAATCTAACTGATTCGTTAGTGCGTAATTAAATGATGAAGTCAATGTGTTTGAGGTGACATCATCTGATTTATCCAACTTATTATAGCTTAATAACCATTTGTTTTCCCAATCAATCACATCCGTTAACTCATGTGTAAGTGACAACTCATTATTAAAAATATAACTTTTGCTATTATCTTTTAATGTTGTAGTAAAAATAGCCTCATTAGAAAATTGCGTTTGATTATTTAAAGGAAGATGATATTCCGCACCCACTTCAACCGCTGGCTTGCCTGTTTCACCATCATAGTCACTTAATACTGCTCCCACGCCCGCACGCACCAACCAACCATGTTTGCGTGTAGAAATACGTTCCTTAGTCAAAACATCGTATGACCTTATAACCCCAGGTGCGCCTAGAGAGGTATTCAATGCTTTTTCTATATCGCCAATCCAATATTGATAATAATCTCGAAGACCATATCGACTGCGATACTGACCTTCTTTGGCAATAATTTCTGCTATTTCTTGATAAACACTATTATCAAGGTCTGATTGTAATGTTCCTTTGCTACGCAATGCTTGAACAACACGGATGGCACGAGCCATCGGTGTTACATTAACAACACGTCCATAACCTAAACCAACTGTCGCTTTGGTAAATGCCTTATCTTGATCTTTTCTAGCCCCAAACTCACCTTTGCCATACCAAAATGCACCTTTACTGCCCGGTTGGAAATAATTATCAACCGTTGCTGAACCGAGTAATTGAAAGGTAGATTTTGTCTCATCAGCCTCATTTGGACCACGAGAACGAGAACCTGAACCGACAAAACCAAATTTAGTATTACGATCAGGTGAGCTGAAAACTTTTTCATAATCTAAAGAAAGATCCAAATTGTAATTAGATTGATCTTGATTCCCACTGCCAACATTGAAACTACCCGCAACATAAGCATCCTCATAAGAGGAAGTTGCTTCCTTGTAATCAAAAAGAGATGGCTCCGCCATAACGGGGCTTACCAATGATGCAGAAAATATTGATGCAATAGTTACCGTTAATAAATCATGTTTTTTCATGCTGAAATGCTTCCTTTTTTATCTATGTGTAAATTTGAAGAATGAGCATTCAATAATCGACCAAACTTATTAAATTTTCATGCCTCAACAGGCCCTATCACTAACTGATGCAAGATGATTTTAAAACAGCGCCAATATTGTCACTCTCAATTTTTAAATTATTTTGTAAAAAAATCATCATTTTTTGGTTGAGACTTCATAACCCAACTTACATAACCATAGCAAAACAAGAAGTAGCATCGCTAATTATTTTATTTATAGGCAAATAGAAAAATACTATATAATACAATAAAAAGCGCAATAGTTAGCTTAAAATTAACAATAAAAACATATCGTTAAATTTTTTTCTCTGTAGAAGGACTTTGGAGCTTCCTTAATACTTACCAATATACGTTTTCTCAAATGCCAACCTTGTTAAAGCATAACGTGTTTTAGGCAACCCTGTTTTTTTCAAACGATAATATTCAGCCATTACTTTTTTGACATAATTTTTTGTTTCACGATAAGGCGGGATACCTTTATATTTTTTAACTTTGCCAGGTCCTGCATTATAAGCGGCAACAGCAAAGCGTTTATTTCCTTTAAACAAACGTAACATTTTAGCAATATATTTAACCCCTCCCTGAATATTTTGTTCAGGATTCCAAGGATTGCTGATTTTCATCAAACGAGCCGTAGCTGGCATCAGTTGCATTAATCCTACTGCACCTACAGGAGAATGTGCGTTTTCATTAAAGCAGGACTCTTGTCTTACAATGGCATGGATCAGCTCTTCTTCAACGCCGTAAAGTCTAGCGTAGACCTGTATAGTACGCTGATAAGCACGTGCCTTAGAGGATAAATGTTGTTGATTAGAACAGCTATGCACTATTCCATTACCTTTGCTTATTACTGATTTTTTACCCTGTTTTTTTTTAAAAAAGCTAAGTTTAGTAACAGCTGGTTTATATTTTTTTTTCACTTTATAAACCTTAATAAGCTTATAGCCTTTTTTGCTAATGCGTTGATCCGTTAATATCGCCGAACCATCCACACTTAGATAGGAATAAACATCTGCATGAGCGTTAACGCCCGTCAGGAGAAAAATTATACTGATAGACAGGGGTATCAGCGGTGTTTTGATTAATTTTTTCATTTTATAATTATTTTTATGATTTATAAAAAAGTGGGTTTATGCTTATTATATGGGTAGTCTATAGCCTAACGTGGAGGGATTGGAAAATTCTAGGAGAATATGATAAGTGGAGTAAGAGAATTAATCTTAAAACTTCCTAGAGCTAAATATACAAGGGTGGAGAGGGTAACACACCCACCGCAACAACTTGATTTTAGTGGATACGCTATTGCCTATCCATCCTACAAATCACAATCGGCGAAGGGCATTCGATAAATTAATAATTTAGTGCAATCTGCACCTTTTCAAGCCATTTTTGTTCACGTTGCAAATCAGCAAGCAATAGATTTCTTTGTTCTAATAAGGTTTTATTACAACATAATGTTAAGCTAGTAAATGTTGCAGATGCACTTGGCAAGACCGCTTGATCAAGGCGCAAACGGTGCAATAAAACAGCAATACGCAATAAAATACTAAGACGTTTTACAATCCGTTTTTCCGCATCAGGCAGACCATCAAAAACACCATAATTTAGCTTACGACGATGCGTCTCCACCATTACCGATAGCCAATGTTGTTCCTTACGTGAAAAACCTGCCATATCCACATAATCTAAAATATAAGCACCATGAAGATGGTATTTGTTGTGCGTAATCGACATACCTATTTCATGCAAATCAGCTGCCCAGCCCAATAATTTTTTTGAATTTTTTGGTAGCTCCCACTGATGACGTACTTGTTTGAAAAAATGTAAGGCCGTTTGTCTCACCCTATCGGCTTGCTCAATATCAATATTAAAGCGTTGTTGGAGTGCATCCACTGCACGACTGCGCACATCTTCATGCTGGATTCTTCCTATTAAATCATAGAGTAAACCCTCACGTAGCGCACCGTCTGAGACCGTCATTGATTCAAGCGACAATCCTTCAAAGACGGCAATTAATACCGCCAAGCCACCTGCATAAACAGGCGCACGTTCAGGGACTAATCCCGGCAAATCAATATTTTCAATCCGCTTTGAAGCAATCATGCGATCACGAATATGATATAAGGCGGAAAGTGACAATCCAAATTTTTGCAACTGTAATTCTTGAATAATTTTACGGGTTGCCTTGATCGTCCCAGACGAACCAATAGCGCGCTTCCAATTACCACGACGAAAAGCTTTTTGAATCGGTATTATTTCCAAGCCTAATGCCATATTTGCCTTTTCCCAATTCTCTTTATTGAGTTTATTATCAGCAAAAAAACGTTGCGTCGCACTGACCGAACCAAAATTTAAACTCACAAGCTTGATAGGCTCAAAGGCTTTGCCAATAATAAACTCCGTACTCCCGCCACCAATATCAATCACCAACTGCTTACCATTATCATTCGATAAAGTATGCGACACACCAAGATAGACAATACGTGCCTCTTCATGCCCAGAAATAATAGAAATTTCATGCCCCAAGGCTTCATTAGCCTGTGCAATAAAATGCTCAGAATCCTTCAAGCTTCGCAACGTATTTGTGCCAGCAATACGCACATTTTCAGCAGAAAAATGTTTAATACGCTCACCAAAACGATGCAAACAAGCCAATGCTTGACGCTGTTTTTCCTCGCTTAAATGCCCTTTTTTATCCAACCCGCCACGCAAGCGCACCATTTCTTTGATTTTATCCAATATTGCAAAACCACCTTGACCATCCATACGTGCAACAATCATGTGGAAACTATTAGAACCTAAATCAACGGCAGCGATCATATCGCTTTGTGTCTCTTCTTTGCTTTCTATTGACATTATTTCTTATTTAAAACCCTGTTCTATCATTTATAAAATTATTGCAGGAGCAAAACACAGTACGCTCTTTTTTTCTATCAATATTATAAAAAAAGCATCACTTGTTTCCTTTATTGCAATAAGCTACCTTGCTCAGCTTATTTTATTAATGGAATCGATGCGTGACAACTCTCTACTTACTTAGCACGGGCCCTGGTGATATTGATTATCTGCCCCCTATTGCAAAAAAAGCCTTGCAAGAATCTCAATATTTAGTTGCCTATGGGCTTTATCTAGATTTACTCGGTGATCTAATAGACAAAAAACAATGCTATCAGTTGCCATTAGGTCAAGAAGTTGAACGAGCACGTCTAGCATTGAACCTTGCCTCAGAAGGCAAAACAACGGCTTTGCTATCGAGTGGTGATATTGGAATCTATGCAATGGCAAGCTTGGTTTTTGAGTTATTAGATCATCCTCAAGAACAGGCTAATCATCCACAATGGAAAAGCATTCATATTGAAGTGATTGCAGGTATTTCAGCAATTCAAACCCTTGCTTCCCGCGTGGGCGCTCCTATCGCGCATGATTTTTGTACTATTTCCTTATCTGATTTACTCACCCCGTGGGAGGTAATAGAAAAACGTCTGCATAATGCAGGAAAAGGAGATTTTGTAATTGCTTTTTACAATCCTGTCTCACGCAAACGACAATGGCAATTAGAAACAGCACAGCAGATTTTATTAAATTATCGTCCCAAAGAAACTCCTGTGATGATTGGTAAAAATTTAAGCCGAAAAAATGAAACGATTATCCATACCACTTTAGAAGAACTAGATATTAAACAGGTTGATATGTTGACACTAGTGATAGTAGGAAATTGTGAAACACAACGTATACAAACGACACAGGGGCAATGGGTTTACACACCCAGAGGCTATGGTAAAACACTATGAGCGTCTATTTTATTGGTGCAGGTCCCGGTGACCCTGAATTAATTACCGTCAAAGCCCAGCGTCTCATTCGTCAATGTCCAGTTATATTATATGCAGGTTCTTTAGTCCCTAAAGCTATTTTAGCCGAAGCACGTAGTGATGCTCTTATTATTGACTCTGCTCCTTTGCACCTTGAGCAAATTATTGCAGTGATGCAACAGGCGAATAAAGAAGGCAAGGATGTGGCACGGATACATTCGGGCGATCCCTCTATTTATGGCGCTATAGGTGAACAAATGCGCCGTTTGGATCAATTAGCGATTGATTATGAAGTCATTCCCGGAGTCACCGCCACCAGTGCCTCCGCTGCTTGGTTAAAACGTGAACTGACCCTGCCTAATCTTTCTCAAACGGTAATTTATACCCGTTATGCAGGCAAAACCTCAATGCCAAAAGGCGAGGATTTAACCTCATTAGCACAACATAAAGCCACTTTAGCCATTCATTTAGGCATTAGTCGCATTCACAAAATTGTGGAAGAACTTATCCCTTATTATGGCAAAAACTGCCCCGTTGCCGTGTGCTATAAAACAGGCTGGGAAGATCAAATAAAAGTCGAAGGAACACTAGAAACCATTACCAAACAAGTCCGTGAAAAAAAAATCACACGAACTGCATTGATTCTTGTTGGAGAGGTATTAAATCCTCAAGCCTTTGAAACATCCTATTTATACGATGCAGAGCAAGCCAATATTTTTCGACCCCGTGGAAAAATAAATAAAAAGGAGTGAAAGATTTATCTTTTCCTAATGTCCCTTAAATTGAATAATCCGTCGTCGTTGTTTTTTATTCGGTTTTCTATCAGGTCGAACAATATTGGCATTTGCATTTTATGCATTGCTTGCTCTTCTTCACGTTTTTGACGACTCTCTTCAAATTCCACGTAGAGCAACTGCGCTTCTTTTGCGGGACGACGTTTATTATTGAGACCTTTTATCACACAATGATAGCGTTCTATACCGCGACTCACATCAATTTGATCACCACTAATAAGATGATGCCAATCAGACAAACCTTGCCTATCTTGGATACTCAGTATAATAAACCTGTCCATCCTCCTCATCTTCAAGCTTAATTAAACAACATTTCCCGCAATGATCACATAGACTCTCCCACTCATTGCGAGACATATCGGCAAGGCTTTTTTTCTCCCACCAGATTAAGACGATTTTTTATTTTTCATAGCACTCCATTATAAAACATTTTAACTTGATTGAAACTCTGCTTCCCATCTCTAAAATAAACGCCATAAAATCACATTACTTTGGATGATTTATCATTTATTCTCAGTTAAATAGTTCAATTATTTGCCTAAGTCTAGGCTTGAATCCCTAGGGAAATTTAATATCTGAACATCTGTAGAAGATGGTATTTTTTGTCATTTATTTTAGAGATAGAAAGTAGAGCTTCAATTAGTTTAAATTACATCCGTTAAATAGCTAAAAAACACACAGAGCATAAGAAAATGCTTATAAACAATTGAGAATCTTTCTGTTTAAGAGTACCTTGTGTCGCCTAAATTATATTTGGGTTGTTACATGCAGTTACATAGTCTGATCGTTTTATTACTACTGCCGCTTATCGGTGCTTTGATCATAGGGTTTCTTTCTAGTAGTAAACCAGCAGTGATTCGTCAAACTGCTATTTTCTATTCTACCGCTACTTTATTGTTTACTCTCTACTTGATTGTATGGGGGGATGTGATTCCAAATGCTGATGGTTTGTGGTTGAGTTTTGAGTATAAATGGCATTCTCGTTTGGGGACTTCTTTTTCCTTGGGGGTAGATGGTTTTTCTTATCCAATGGTGTTGTTGAATGCCTTATTGGTTTGGGTTGCGATACTTGCTTCTACCTCGATTAAAAATCATGCTAAAGGTTATTATTTGCTGATGCTGGTGTTAGAGGCTGCGGTGTTAGGCGTGTTTATGGCGCGTGATTGGGGGCTGTTTTATATTTTTTGGGAGGCGACTTTAATACCGTTGTTTTTCTTGATTGATCGTTGGGGAGGGAAGGGTCGTCAAACGGCATCGCTAAATTTTTTCTTATATACCATGGGTGGCTCGGTGTTTATGTTATTGAGTCTTTTGCTTTTATTTGATGCAACGCCCGCTCATTCCTTTTCCTTTACTGATATAACGGTAGGGGCGACACAACTTAGTGCAGAAAAACAAGTATGGATTTTCTTAGGTTTGCTATTGGGGTTTGGAGTCAAAATTCCTATTTTTCCTTTGCATGGTTGGTTGCCTTTAGCTCATGTTGAAGCACCAGGGCCTGTGAGTATTTTACTGTCGGGTATTTTGCTTAAAATGGGGGCTTACGGTTTAATTCTTTCGCTTGCTATTTTGCCTAAAGCGGCGCTTATCTTCCAGACTCCGTTAATGGTATTGGGTTTAATTGCGATTATTTATGGTGCATTGCTGGCATGGCGACAGTCGGATATGAAAAAAATGATTGCTTATTCTTCAGTTGGGCATATGGGAGTGGTATTGCTGGGTATTTCAAGCTTAAATGTCACCGCTATGACGGGAGCGGTGTATCAAATGTTTGCACATGGCTTGGTGGCGGCGTTGTTATTTATGCTGATTGCCTTGTTATATGAGCGCACGGGGACAAAGAATATTAATGATTATGGTTCACTATTAAAAGTCACGCCACGTTTTGCTTTTTTTATTGTGATTGCCTTTATTGCAGGGACAGGGCTACCGGGGACGGCAGGATTTATTGCAGAATTGTATGTGATGATTGGTAGTTTTGAAGTATGGCGTTGGGCGGTGATTTTCCTTTCTTTTGGAGTCATGATCAGTGCAACCTATGGGGTGCGTACTGTTAAACGCTTGTTTACAGGGCCAAATAAATCACTAACAAATAAGGTCGAAGATTTAAAAACGGCGGAAG
>JALVEA010000120.1 GCA_027008665.1 Thiotrichaceae bacterium
GGTTAAGCAGAAAAGCAAGCGCGGAATTTTCATTTTTATTAGCATTACCTGTGATGGGGGCAACGAGTGCCTATGCCTTTTTAAAACATTATGAGGATTTTATGGGAGCGAATTGGATTCCCCTAGTAGCAGGCTTTGTTACCGCTTTTATTGTTGCCTATCTTAGTATGAAAATTTTTATTCGTTTTTTAGAAAACTTTACTTTTGTTAGTTTTGGTATTTATCGTATTTTATTCGGAGCATTCTTGCTTTATTTAGTCATTAATGATTAATTATTATTAATTAATGATATTAATCTTGCCTTAGTATAGTTTATTGAACAAAATCTAAAAAAAAATAATGAATCGATAAGCTTTTGATTTAAGGAAAATACTATGAGTTACCAACACGCACTGGCTGTATTAATGATTTTTGGTAGTATTGCTGTTTATGCAGAGCCTCCTATAGAAAAGACAGGGCCAAAAATCGCTAAAACAAAATCAGATGCAGAAAAAATTATTGAGAAATTATCTGAAAAGGATAAGGAGAAAGATAATAAAAAAAAGGAAGAAGATGCTCTGAATGAACAATCATCAAATAGAGACAATCATAGAGATAGCTATAGAGATAGATATAGAAGTGCTACCCCTAAAGTGGAATTAGATCCAGAAACAAAAGCATTGCAGCAAAAGCAACAGAAACTTTCGATTGAAAATACATTAAGAACAGAGCGTCTTAGAACTGAAAATGCAGATTTATTGGCACGTCTACAAAAATTACGTTGGGAAAAGGAAGTGATTACGGCGCAACTTGAGATTGAAGAATTAAAACGTAAGCGTGATCAACGTGATGAAACCATTGCCTATGAGGATGAATTAGAAAAGATGACGCGTGAGTCCTCCTTAGCAAAGGCAAGAACAGAAAAACTTTCCAATGATTTAGAAGCTAAAAAAGTTGAGTGGGATTTGAAGATATCGCGTTTAAAGGCAGAAATAAAAGCACTGAAAGTAGAAAAAGAGCGTGATATTTATGCAAATAGAAAGCCTGTTTATCTTGATAATCCATTGAAAGACGAGAAGACATTGGTTATTTCAGATCGTCGTATTGCTTTAAATGGGGTTATTCGTCGAGAAACTGCTGATTACATTATGAAGCGGATTAATTATTACAATAATAAAGACCAACATAAGCCAATTTTTATTGTTATTGATTCGTCGCCAGGTGGTTCAGTGATGGCAGGTTTTCGCATTATGAAGGCAATGGAAGGGAGTGTTGCGCCTGTTTATGTTGTACTTAAATCCTATGCGGCTTCAATGGCAGCAACGATAGTAACGGTTGCGAAAAAATCATTCGCTTATCCCAATGCAATCATGCTACATCATCAAATTAGCTCAACTTTCTTTTTTACTCGTTTAAATTTAACGCAACAAAAAGAATATGCGCTTGAAATGGAAAAATGGTGGAAACGTTTAGCAACACCTATTGCGGATAAGATGGGGATTTCAACGGATGAATTTATTAAGAAAATGTATCAAAAATCATCAGATGGTGATTGGTCTGAATTTGCTAGTGATGCAAAAGAGCTAAAGTGGGTCGATCATATTGTTGAGCGTATCGAAGAAACATCGCTATTAGAAGATCCTGATGCAGAGAAAAAAAGCAAGAAGACATCAAAATCAATCCTTGCTGAAGATGTGAATGAGAAAGGTCGTCCCATTGTTTATTTGCCACGTCTTTCACCTAAAGATATGTATTTCTTATATAATCCTGATCAATATTATCGACTAAGATAAAAAACAAGGGTGGCTAATAAGCGTCAAATTTATGCTGTGATTTTACAATTGATGACCTATATCAGTGTAGTAACACTTTTATGGGTTATATTTAATTCTATTTTTATTCAGGTAAACCTATTAAGCCAAGTAGAGCGAATGATTTGCAATCCCCACCGTATCATTTTATAGCAGAGCAAAATAAAATAATTATAGGCTCTGATAATTAATTGATTTTCAATTAATTAATAATTATTTTCTCATTAGTAAATTTTATCAAAATGACAAATATAATCATTTATCCTATACTCGGCTCATTTTCTTCAGTTTTTCTTAGGAGCTTTTAAGTAATGAATTTACACTATGCTGAATTCGTTATTTGGAACTTCTTTCTTCAATGCTTTAAGGTGAAATATTATGGTAAATGAGCGCTCTTGCTGTTGTTCTGGTCTATCAAAAGGCTGGTGGTGGTTATTGACACTTATTGGTTTACCCTTGCTTTATTATTCGATGCTATCTGCAAAATGGGATACGATTGAAAAGGATATTCAATCTCGTACAATACAGGAGTTAAGCACTAGTGGAGAAAACTGGTCTGATGTTAAAATAGAAGGTCGAGATATTTTATTAACAGGCACAACTGGAAGTGAGACCCAACGCGATAATGCGATTAAAATAGTAAAAGGTGTTAAGGGTGTACGGATTGTTGATAGCAATATTGATATTGTTGCTTTAAAAGAACTGGCACTTTTAGCGAGTTATGATCACAAAGATGGCAAATTAGTGTTAGAAGGTGTGCTTTCGTCTCAAGACAAGGTGGATGAGATTCTAAAGAAATTAGCTGATAGTATTGGTTTAGATAATATTGTAAATAAATTAACAGTCAGTGATAAATATGCAGACGAAGGTGGAACAATCGTCCTGTCTGGGCTTGTCTTAAGTGATGATGAGAAATCTAATATTTTATCAGCAGTAAAGGCAGGGAGTGATACTTTAGACTTACAATTGACTAATAATTTAGAGATTGATACCGCAGCTTTAAAAGCGATTAGTGATGCGAAAAAACTAGCAGCAGAAAAAGCAGAAGCAGAAAAAGCAGAAGCAGAAAAAGCAGAAGCAGAAAAACTAGCAGCAGAAAAACTAGCAACTGAAAAAGCAAAAGCAGAAGCAGATAAGGCGGAAGCAGAAAAAATAGAGGCTGAAAAGGTTGCTAAAATGACAACAGCCAAAGCAAACATTAATGCTTGTCAGACTAAGCTCAATAGTGCAATGACAAATAAAACGATTCTTTTTGAAACCAATAAAGCAAATATTAAAGACTCAAGTTTTAGTTTATTGAAGACAATGGCTGCTGTGATTATAGAATGTAGCAGTAAACTACCTAATGCTCGTATTCTGGTGGGTGGACACACGGATAGCAAAGGGTCAGATACTTATAATTTAAAGTTAAGTCAGCGTCGTGCAGATGCAGTAAAAAAGTATTTAATAGGTATTGGGGTTAGCGCTAGCATTATTTCATCCAAAGGTTATGGTGAGTCTCAACCCGTATCATCGAATGATACAGAGGAAGGCCGTAGTCAAAATCGTCGCATCACTTTTTCTATTCGATAAAGAAGGAATTTAAAATGTCATACTTACTTTCACAACTGTCTTTGTGGCTCATCTTATTTTTTATATTTGGTGTATTGATGGGCTTTTTTTCTAATTCTTCTAGGGGAGAATAACAATGCTTGCTTTTCTATTGCAGACATTATTTTTAGCTTTAATTACCTTTGTCATCGGCTGGTTTCTAGGGCGTTTTATCAAGGGATTCTTTTGTAAAGTACCAAGTAATACAAGGAGTTTTACTAAGAAACCAATGGCTGTAAAAATAGATGAAAATAAAAATAATGTAGACTCAGATTCTTCTTCTAGTTCTTCTAATTCATCGAATGCAATTAAAACAGCCGTTGCTTCAACAGCAGCTGCGGCTACGATTGGCACCATGGTCTCTGATCTTGAAAAAGATGAAAAACTTCCTTCTACTGATGAACTTGCACTAAAAACTCCTGATGTAATGGACAAAGTGGATCCCATTGTAGACCCCACTGTGACGGATATTGAAGAGGGGATAGCTCACGTTCAAACTAAAATTGTTGATGAAATCAAGACAGAGGAAAGTGTTGTCGATATTGAATCACCTAAAATAGATGTTCAAGATAAAATATCTGCAATGGTTGA
>JALVEA010000121.1 GCA_027008665.1 Thiotrichaceae bacterium
TGGATCAAACTCAAATAATACATTTAGATTATCCACTTCATACAATGATTTTTCTGCTTTTTCTAATGCCTCTTTATCAGCTTTTGATTTAGGTGCATATTCATAGCCTACAATATCCTGTGCTGGAACGACCATGTCAAAGATAACTTGTCCTGATATTTTAAGAACAGTCATTTCTAGTTGACCATGCTGGTGTGGTCCATTGAGGCCCTCTGCAATCGCAGTATTCATAAAAAAAAGACTTCCCATAATCAGTGTGCTAATGGGGAATCGTTTTGATAGCAAGGTTATTTTTATCTCTTTCATAATGTATCCATTTTATTGAGGAAGTTTCTTAGTCATTCTCCTCAATCCACATCATTTGAATGGCTTCGAGGATTTTTTCATTGGAGCGTTCAGGATCATCCTTAAAATTTTCTAATGCAACGACCCATTGGTGTAAATCGGTAAAACGTATATATTGAGGATCAACATCAGGGTGTGCATCAATCAAATCTAGCGCAATATCAAGTGTATCTGTCCATTTTAATTCCATCTTTTATTTCCTCAGTGATTTTCTGAAACCATATTAATGGTGTATTTGGGTATCTCTACCACTAAATCATCACTGGCAACTTTAGCTTGACAACTTAAACGAGAATCAGGGTCAACCCCCCATGCTTTGTCTAGATAATCTTCCTCTAAGTCAGAGGCTTCTTCTAAGGAGTCAAAGCCTTCCCGTATATAGACATGGCAGGTCGTACAGGCACAGGATTTTTCACAAGCATGTTCTATTTCAATCCCTGCTTTTAAGGCAGCATCGCAAATAGTGGTGTCTTTATCGGCCTCTATGACCGCGCCTTCTGGGCAGATTTCATTATGCGGGAGGAATATAATTTGTGGCATTATTGTTTACCCTCGTGTTTAAATTTATTGATGTTTTTACCCGCCATTGCAGTACGAATATTACCATCCATACGACGCGCAACATAAAATGAAGCAGTCTTTTCCATGTTCTTAATGGCAGCGTCAATGGTTGTAGCTGTTCCTGATTTCTTGGCTGTCACTAAGGCAGAGCGTGCTTTTAGCAATGTTTTTCTTTCATCTTTTGATAGCAGTGTGTCGCCATCGCTTGCCATTGCAGAATCTAAAGCTTCTAGGGTTCTATCGGCTTCAATTTGTTGTTCACGCAGTTTACGCGCTTGCATATCTTCTTTTGCATGGGTCATGGAGTCGGTAATCATGTTCTCAATTGCTGAATCACTAAGACCATAAGAGGGTTTGACCTCAACGGTAGATTTAGCGCCTGTGAGCTGTTCCTCTGCACTAACATTTAATAGTCCATCTGCATCAACTTGAAAGGTTACTTTTATTCTTGCTGCACCTGCAACCATTGCAGGAATACCGCGTAGCGTAAATTTAGCCAAAGAACGGTTTTCTTCAACGGTTTCACGTTCACCTTGCAAGACATGAATGGTCATTGCGTTTTGATTATCTTTAAAGGTAGTAAACTCTTGAGCTTTTGCAACAGGAATAGTGGTGTTACGTGCAATAATTTTTTCAACCAGCCCACCGTAAGTCTCTAAGCCTAGCGATAAGGGAATCACATCGAGCAATAACATCTCGGAGTCTGGTTTATTGCCTGCTAATAAATCCGCCTGAATAGCAGCGCCAATGGCAACCACTTTATCAGGGTCAATATCAATTAATGGTGGTTGCTGGAAGAATTCCCCCACACGTTCACGAATAATAGGCATACGAGTTGAACCGCCGACCATAACAACGTCCATCACTTCATCTTTTTCTAGTTCGGCATCACGTAAGGCGCGACGACAGGCAAAAAGGGTTTTTTTAATCAGGGGTTCAACTAACGCTACAAATTGTGTACGAGTTAAGATTCCTTCAAAGCCTTGGGTAGAAACGTCAACTTTTTCTGCTTCTGTCAGGGCTTCTTTTACACGTCGTGCTTCTTGCATGATTTGACGTAGGTTTTTTATTTTTTGCGGTCTATTATTATCTGTTGTTGTTTGTTTTACCTGCTGTAAAATCCACTCAGCAATAGCATGGTCAAAATCATCCCCACCTAAAGCGGAGTCGCCTCCTGTTGCTAGGACTTCAAACACGCCTCGATTTAAACGTAAAATAGAAATATCAAACGTACCACCACCTAAGTCATATACAGCAATGATTTTTTCATCGACTGCCTGATCTTGATCAAGACCATAGGCAACGGCGGCGGCTGTTGGCTCATTCAGCAAACGATACACATTAAGGTCTGCTAAACGTGCCGCATCTTTAGTTGCTTGACGTTGGGCATCATCAAAATAGGCGGGAACAGTAATCACAACCCCTTTGAGTTCACCTCCTAGCGTTTCTTCTGCTCGTGTTTTTAGTGTTTTAAGTATCTCAGCGGATACTTCAATCGGAGATTTATCTCCCGCAATAGTGTGGATTAGAGGGAGAGCAGAGTTTGTATTGACAAATTCATAGGGCAACACGCCATCGAGTGTTTTTATATCTGCAATACTACGCCCTAATAAGCGTTTGGCAGAAGCGATGCTATTTTGTAAATCGTCTGTGAGTGCATTTTGTGCGGATTGACCAACTTGCACAGAACCATCTTTTAAATAACGTACAACAGAGGGTAATAAATGATGACCTTGATCATCTGCTAGGGTAGTCGCATTGCCACTACGCACACTTGCAACTAATGAATTGGTAGTGCCAAGATCAATGCCAGCTGCAAGACGGTGTTCATGTGGAGCGGTTGACATACCAGGTTCTGAGATTTGAAGTAAAGCCATAGGTATTTTTGTAGATTAATGATAGATCAAATTTAGGGGGGAGAATTAAGGAAATTTTTAACTATGCAAACATTTCATCTTCTAATTTTTCCTGTAAATGTTTGGCTTCATCGTCAAGACGCTCATAAAAGCGCATTTTAAGCACTGCTTCTTTAGCTTCGACTAAATTTCCTGCCTCTAAATTATGTTGAAAATCATCTTCTAAATGTTGTTTGTTTTGTTTTATACGTTGGCTAATTTTATCAACCTGATCTAATGGATCATTCGCTTGAGCCGCTTCCTCTAATGCTTCGCGTGTTTCCATTTGATCCATTAAAAAATTCATATCATGGGTGGTTTCACATAGCTCAAAATCAACACCTTGTAACTCTAGTAAATAAAGTGCGCGTAAACGGGCAGATTTTAGCGTCTCATTGGCCTCATTAATATAGCCTGTTGTTTGAATTGCAATGCGACGCTCTTGATCACTGCTATTAGCAAAACGATCAGGATGGTATTGACGTTGTAATTCACGAAAATTATGCGCTAATAATTGCTTATCCAGTGGGAATTGAATCGGTAACGAGAATAATTCAAAATAATTTTGTTTGAATTTTGAAGACATAATCAAACTCACAAAAGAATCATGTGGAAGGAGAGGTTACCTGCGTTAAATTAAAACGCAGGACAGGATACAGCAAAAAGCTTAGGAATGTCATTTTTTAGACTGTAAAACTTTCACCACAACCACAGCTACCACTTTCATTGGGGTTAGAGAACTTAAAGCCTTCGCTTAAGCCTTCTTTTTGGAAATCCATTTCAGTTCCATCAAGGTAAACAAGGCTTTTAGGGTCAATGATGATTTTCACACCGTAGCTTTCAAATATCTGATCATGCTCTTCAATTTCATCAACAAATTCCATTACATACGCCATTCCAGAGCAACCATGTGTTTTAACACCTAAACGTAGACCAATTCCTTTGCCTCGATTGTCGAGAAAAGCTTTTACGCGTTTAGCAGCTACTTCTGTTAATGTAATTGCCATCTCGATACCTTATTGTTTTGATTGAAAATCATCAATTGCCGCTTTAATGGCATCTTCTGCTAATACAGAACAATGCACTTTTACAGGGGGCAATTCTAACTCTTCTGCAATATCGGTGTTTTTGATATCTTTTGCTTCATCGAGTGTCTTACCTTTGACCCATTCGGTTAATAGGCTTGAAGAGGCAATTGCGGAACCACAGCCGTAGGTTTTGAATTTAGCATCTTTAATAATACCATCATCACCCACTTCGATTTGAAGTTTCATCACATCACCACAAGCAGGTGCGCCGACCATACCTGTGCCAATGTTTTTTGCATCTTTATCTAATATGCCAACATTACGTGGATTCTCGTAATGATCGATTACTTTATTTCCATAAGCCATTTTCTTTACCTCATCGCTATTTAGAGATGTGCTTAATTATGTTATGCACATTTTTTCGGATTAAACTTAAAATTATTCTTAGTGTGCCGCCCATTCTACACTGCTTAAATCTACGCCTTCTTTGTACATATCCCATAAAGGTGAAAGATCGCGTAGTTTTTCTACTGCTTTACGTGTTTCTATAATGGCATGATCGACTTCTGCTTCGGTAGAAAAGCGTCCTAATGTAAAGCGTAATGAGCTATGGGCTAACTCGTCACTGCGTCCTAAGGCGCGCAATACATAACTTGGCTCTAAGCTAGCACTAGTACAGGCTGAGCCTGATGAAACCGCTAAATCTTTCAGTGACATCATAAGGCTTTCACCTTCGACATGGTTAAAACTAATATTTAGATTTCCTGCAACACGTTGTTCTAAATCACCATTAATATAGACTTCTTCCATATCGCTAAAACCATCGAGTAAACGAGTTCGCAATGTCATTAAGCGTTCATTGTCTTTTGCCATTTCTTCTTTTGCTAAACGAAAGGCTTCCCCCATACCTACAATTTGATGTGTTGCTAATGTACCCGAACGCATACCTCGTTCATGACCGCCACCGTGCATTTGGGCTTCAATACGAATACGTGGTTTACGGCCTACATACAATGCGCCCATGCCTTTGGGTCCATAAATTTTATGCGCAGAGAAGCTCATTAAATCAACTTTTAGATCGTCCATATCAATAGGTACTTTACCTGCACTTTGAGCTGCATCGACATGGAAGATGATTTTGTTTTTACGGCAAATTTCACCAATTGCTTTAATATCCTGAATGACACCAATTTCATTATTCACATGCATAATCGAAGCCAGTATCGTGTCATCTCTTATGGCGGCTTTAAATGCCTCTAAATCAAGTAATCCATTCGTTTGAGGATCAAGATAAGTGACTTCATAGCCTTCACGTTCAAGTTGGCGACAAGAATCTAATACGGCTTTATGTTCAGTCTTCATGGTAATAATATGTTTACCACGACGGTGATTAAAATGAGCAGCCCCTTTAATGGCTAAATTATCAGATTCAGTTGCACCGCTAGTCCAAACAATTTCACGCGGGTCGGCGTTGATCAGTGCCGCAACATTGGCACGAGCTTCTGTTACTGCATCATCACTTTCCCAGCCAAAAGAATGACTTCTTGATGCAGGATTGCCAAACACCCCGTCGGGTGTTAAGTACTGCATCATCTTCTCTGCAACACGAGGGTCAACTGGAGTTGTAGCAGAGTAATCCAGATAAATTGGGGTTTTAAGTTCGCTCATAATACGCAATCCTTGTAAATAATATTCTTTAATGTCGCTAATTGTTTAGTTTTTCTTCTTTAAATATTCTTATCGCTAAAGCATAAGAGTCAGGTAATTGGTATTTTTTCAATCATTTTTTCTTTGCGTTGTCGTGCGGCCACTTCGATAACATCAGCACGACTCATCATTTCTTCCAAGGAAATATCATCAAGAAAGGATTGAATGCGGTGGCTTAAATCCATCCATAAGTCATGTGTTAAGCAATGCCCATTTTTAGTGCAATTATTAAGTCCTCCACATTTTGATAGATCTACATTTTCATCCACTGCCATAATGATTTGAGACATAGTAATCTCGCCAGGGGCGCGACTTAAACGATATCCACCACCCGGTCCGCGCATGCTCTTAACTAGCCCTTGTTTGCGTAATTTGGAAAAAAGTTGTTCAAGATAAGACAGTGAAATATCTTGGCGATCTGAAATTTCAGCGAGAGACACAGGTTTGTCTTTGCAGTGCAGAGAAATATCTAGCATTGCGGTCACCGCATAACGACCTTTTGTAGTTAATTTCATTGAGACTCCATAGCATTAAGTAGAAGGACGCAATGAATCTAATATTTGTTCGTTATGTTCTTCTACTTATTAAAAAATGAGAATTCAGGTAAGAACAAATATTGAACTCTACTTGAGGGATAAGTAAATTCTCATTTTTAAGCATCTAGTAGGAGCTATATAGTGAGGTATAGCCCATTATAGAGATACTTATTTTAATTCAATGCTGATATTGTTAGTTTATCAGTATTTACTAATGCTTTGGATAGTAGAATACCTGACAATAACAGTCAAGTATTACTGCAATCTATATTGCTCTTTTTTTTGATTTCTTCCTCATCAAACCCATCTGCTTTGATTTTAGGCAATGGTTCAATATCAAAATCTCCCCCAATATGACGTATTTGTATGCACATCTTATCCATACGTTGATCCATTTTATGGATATGATCCAGCATTTTATTGACAGTATTTGCGACAGGATCAGGCATATCCTTGGTTGCACCATAGGCATCAAAGCCCATTTTTTTCGCCACTTCGGCGCGGTTTTTCTGTTTGTTTGTACGTCGCACAACCTCGCGTCCAGGGACTCCAACAACGGTTGTATCTTCGTGTACTTCTTTGACAACCACAGCATTTGATCCAATACGGGCATTATCGTTGATTTTTATGGGACCTAGAATTTTTGCACCTGCACCAACAACCACATTATTTCCTAGCGTTGGATGGCGTTTTCCTGCTTGCCAACTTGTGCCACCTAAAGTAACACCATGATATAAGGTGCAATCATTACCAATTTCAGCCGTTTCACCAATAACAACGCCCATGCCGTGGTCAATAAAAAAACGTTGACCAATGACAGCACCGGGATGAATTTCTATGCCTGTAAATAAACGTGCAACATTTGATAGCACTCTTGCCAACCATTTTAAACCTTTTCCCCATAAAGTATGGGAAATACGATGAAAAATAATGGCATGAACACCAGGGTAGGTGGTTAATATCTCAAAAGTATTACGTGCGGCGGGGTCACGATCAAATACACAAGAAATATCTTCTTTAATTTGTGAAAACATGATTTAACTCAGCAATTGGGGGGGTATAAGCTGAATATTTAAACATAAATTAGGGAAAGAGGGAAATCAGTAATTTTTTATGTCTCAAAAACTGATAGCAAGCAGGACAGATAAGTGCTTAATGATATTCTAGTAATCGATAACGCGCTTTTGCTAAACCTGTATCACCTTTACCACTTAAATAAAGACCTGCTTTAAAGTAGTTTTTAGTATTTTTCCACAAACTGAGCGACTGTTGCACTTTAAGTTTCCAGTCAGTCCATACTTCGAGATTACCATTGACAACTTTAATACTGTAACGGGTAAACTGTTTACCTTGGCGTTTACCTAAGTCTACATAGCGGATAGCGGAATGGTAAGGGCTGGGTCTAAGAATAGCCCATATATGATTTTTAATTCCACGGTGATGTCTTAGCCATGTTATACGCAGGGGAGGGTAGCTTGGATTAATACTATGAATTTGTAGTAATGTGATTTGATTTAAGTCTTTAGGGTTTGATAGATGTATTTCTGCATTTAAAATTTTAGGGGTAGCTGTATAAACAGACCAATCATTGCGACCTAAGCGTAATTCTGCTCGCACGATTGAATCATGCGGTTCTTTTTTTATCTTAAAAGTCATATAACGTTTTTTTTCCAAATAGAAATAGGGTTTAGCTCTATTTTGAAAACGTCCGTAGCCGATACGAATTTTATCGTTTGGAAACTGTAATTTTGCCTTATTTAGTACATTTCGGAAAGTAGGATTATTATAAGGTGCCTCATAAGAAAATACATTCAGGGGTGATAGAAAAAACACAATGAATCCTATCATGAATGAAAATTTAGTATTATTTGTCATTGATAACCTCTTAAGCTTTAAGAAGTAGATTTTTTCCTATGGATAAAGGATATAACAACGAATAATGATAGAAGGTTTAAAATACACGATAGTAAATCAAGAAATATAGACAAAATAATCTTCTGGTATCCTCTCAGCTAAAAACAGAGAGGAGCGACTTGCTATTATTTTTATAAATAGAATTTTCCTGCAACAGCTACAATAGCGGTTATTAGACCAATACTGAGATTAATGCCGACTAATAGACGAATTTGACCTAATGCCTTAGCGCCATCTGCCCAGCGTTGTTCAGACACCGCTTGTTTTAATTTTTTATAAGGGGCGAAGAACACATGCAAAAAAATGAGCATCATAATAATTCCCAGACTGAGCATAATATGTATAAAAACAGGAGGTTGTGGATATAAACTCATCATCCATAAGCCACTACTTAATATTAATATTATTGCGATCCATACCCAGATAAAAAAACGTTTAAAGGTTGCAACCCATAGAGATAAACGTTGGGGTGGTTCTAGTACTTCAACAATAGCGGGGCGAAGCGCCTGATGAGCGAAAAACATTCCACCGACCCATACTATAATAGCTAAAATATGGACGGATAATGCAATGGGTAGTGGGTTAAACATGGCTAAATCTCTTCTTTGTTTGTGTAATAATAAACTAACTTAAGCGCGGCCAAGCATTGATCACGGCATGAATGACAGTGGCTAGTGGAATGGCAAAAAATACTCCCCAAATACCCCAAATGCCACCAAAAATTAAGACAGCAGTAATAATTGCAGCGGGGTGTATATTAACCATTTCTGAAAAAAGTAAAGGAACGAGTAAATTACCATCGAGAAACTGAATGATACTGTAAGCAATTAAAGCATACATCATCTCTGAGCTATATCCCCATTGTAAATAAGCAACCATTGCGACAGGAATGGTGACTAATGCAGCGCCTACATAAGGAATTAAGACAGATATTCCAACCACAAAGGAGAGTAATAAAGCGTACTCAATCCCTATAAATAAAAAAGTGATATAGGTAATGACCCATACAATTAATATTTCCATGAATTTTCCACGCACATAACCTGCGATTTTACTGTTCACTTCTTCCCATACTGTGGTCACTAAAGTACGATCTCTTGGCATAAATTTGGTAAACCATATAATAATTTTTTCTTTATCTTTAAGGAAAAAGAAGACCAATAAGGGAACCACGATCAAGTAGACCATGAAAGATAAAAGATCGATAAAGGAGGCAAAAGAAAACTCGACAACTTTTTGAGATATATCAGCAACTTGGGACTGTAGTCGCGTCATAATATCGCCAATTTGTTTTTCTGAGACAATATGGGGATATTTATTAGGAAGT
The DNA here is from genome assembly GCA_027008665.1 of Thiotrichaceae bacterium. GTDB lineage: Bacteria > Pseudomonadota > Gammaproteobacteria > Thiotrichales > Thiotrichaceae > JAGLBW01. The sequence goes on from JALVEA010000121.1 coordinate 9,314, forward strand.
TGCATAATTTCAGCTTGTCCTTGTGCCAACATGCTAGGGATTTCTCGCATAAACTGAATGGCTTGGCGTACAATTAATGGGGCTAACACAATAAGAGAGATAAAGACCAACAGTATAAAGGCACTAAAGGTAACAATAATTGAAATAAATCGGGGGATTTTGTGCCTGTATAACCAATACACAGCACCATCTAATAAATAAGCAATAATAATAGCCGCTAATATTGGGGTTAAGATATCACCTGCTAATAGAATAACGGTTGTTCCTAATATCAAAAGCAAGGCTAGAATAGCGACCTGTGGGTCTGAAAAATGGCGTTGATACCATTCATTAAGTAGTTTTATCATTTAACGCCCTAGTCAGTATTATTAGCAAAATCTATTTTGTATTTATTATAAAATTTCTCAAAGACGACTTCAATTTTAAGGATAGTATCTTTAGCTGAAACGCCTTTCATTATATGTGCTGACATCAATGCAGAAATTTCATGAAATAAATCCTGGTCGTCAATCATAAAATAGGAGGATTTAAGACGTTTGATACCGTTGATAACGCTTTCATTTTCTTCGGGTATGATCAAACGAGGTTGTTGCAATACAGCTTTTACTTTATTCGTTTCTTTTTGTTTTGAGATTAAAAATTCAGCAAAAGATAATAATGTTTCACGTTTGCTATCATTGAGTTTTTTGTAAATTTGACAAAGTTGACGTTCTGCTTTGCTTAATTGTTGTGATGGAGAGGGGGTAGGAAACATTTTTTAATAAACACTCATTAAGGCTAGCAATTTAAGCTAAGACAATGGTAAGGGCGATGGAGTTTAGGACGTTTTAAGCAATGATTTTACCTAATATTGCTTGGAGCTTCCCTATGGAACCGTGACCATGAGCATTGCTACAAAAGGTCGGTTTCACAAGCAAGTTACACCGACCCTACACTTTAAATTTGTCTCAGATAGAGTTGCTAGATGTTTTTCTGTTAAGTTGTCTAAGGTGTTGTTTCACAATAGCTACGTGCAAACTCTAGTAGTTCTTCCATTGCTCTAACACGGAATTTTTGACGTTGGCGCACAAAAGAAAACTCACGCTTCAGAGGAGGATCAAGAGGAATAGCGACGAGAGAACCTAGTTTTAGTTCTTTTGCAATACTAACACTTGATAAAATAGAAACGCCCATTCCTGCTTCAACAGCACCTTTGATTGATTCTGGGCTACCTAATTCAAGACAGGATTTAAGCATTTGTATTTCTAGTCCTTGCTCACGCAAATAATCAAGAATAACACCGCGTGTACCTGAACCTTGTTCACGACAAATATAGGGATATTCTAATACTTTTTGAATAGAAATGGGCTGACCGCGTTCGGCATAACGGGCAAGCTCATGATTTGTTGGAACAATAGCAACAAGGTTATCTGTACGACAGAGTTCTGATAACAAGTTTTTATTAGTGACAGCACCTTCAACAATACCAAGATCAATGACGTTATTTTCGACCATTGCAACAATGCCGTCAGTATTTGATACGCGAAGGCGTAATCTAACTTCTGGATTCTTTGCTCGGTATTTACCAAGCAGGGCAGGGAGCATATATTCAGAGATAGTGGTGCTCGCACCGAGTACAAGCGAAGCACTGAAATTGCCTGTTAATTCCCTCACCTCATTTTCCATTTCAGAATACTGTTCGAATATCCGTTCGGAATATTGGAAAATTAAATTTCCAGCTTCTGTCAATGACACTTTATTGTGAGCTCGGTCAAATAGACGAGCATCGAATTGATCTTCAAGCTGGCGTATTTGAAAGGTAACTGCTGGCTGTGTCATATGAAGCACATCTGCCGCCTTGGTAAAACTTAGCTGGCGTGCTACTGCGTGAAATACTTGAAGTCTTCTATCAGACATAAATATTATGATCTCCTATCGGGGAATAAAAATTCGAATCCTTTCGTAATTTCTATTTGACGATATTGATTATTTATTTTATTAATTTTCAGTCTTACTGATACGAAAATTAAACTTAAATGTTACTTATAAAATAGAGAGTTAGTATACCCTCTAAAATTACCCATTTTTTTCTAACTTGTTCCCAAAAATGCTATTTATTCAAAAATATCATTTTTTATTTAAGAAACAAAAAGCCCTAAGTTTTCATATTTTTCACCTCAGAATATATAGATTAAAACCACGAAAAAGCAACTAGAAATCTTTTGTAATCATAGATATCCAGTTCTGTTTTTTAGTTGTCAGAACTTGTCTTTGATGTATTTTGCTTTTCCTTTTGCTTTCTTAATTTTTCGGCATTTGCAGGTATGAGTGGGTCATCATCATCCATGAGAATACGATGGGCTGGACCTTCCAAATCATCGTATTGACCGCTCTTCACAGTAAACACAAATGCCACAATTACAATCAGCATAACCAGTGCGCCAATTAGTAACGTTAATGATAGTGCACTCATGGAAATTCGCCTTATTAATTTTTGCACAAATTCACTAAAAATGAACCAAGCCGACTAATATACGCTTTTTTTCAGTAGATGGAACTTTTTTTAATGATAAACTGGATCAATATTTAATCATGTTGTTTTTTATCAGCTTTTAACCGTTTAGGAGGAGTGTGCTCTCTGAATTGGAATGATTTTATCATATCCTTTAATTTTTAAGTTTTCTGGGGCCCAAGCATGTCCGTAAACGACTTCCCACGTAAGAGGATAAAGCCCATCTGCTTGTCTAAATACTTCATAAGCGATCTTAAAGTCGGTCAAACGTTGTTTGCCCATTAACCCTTTATTTCGACCTTGAACAGCATTGCTTGCGCCAATATTTTTAATATCTTTCATTACGTTATGTACAGAGTCATAGGTCATGGTGATTATATCCATATCCATAACAGGATCGGAAAACCCTGCTTTTAATAAAGCATCTCCAATATCATGCATATCTATAAATTGACTGGTATGAGGGCTATTGTCAACACTAGCCCAGCTTGCTCGTATTTCTTTCAATGTATCGGGTCCAAAGGTTGTAAACATTAACAAGCCCTTGGGTGCAATAACGCGTTGAAAGCCATTAAAAACAGCTTGTAAGTCATTACTCCACTGTAACATAAGATTAGAAATCAATAAATCAACTGAATCATTCTTTAAGGGTAAGTTTTCCGCATCAGCACAGACACAATGCGGTTTTTTACTAAACCAACCTTTAGTGTGTTGTTGCGTTTTTTTAAGCATATTAAAAGCTAAATCAAGTGCGATTGTTTCCGCTTTTGGATAACGCTTTAGCATATCGGTGCTGATAGTTCCTGTACCACAACCTAGATCCAATAGACGCTTAGGCTGTATACGGATATAGTCGAGACGTTCTAGTAAACGACTTGCCACCTCCTTTTGCAGTCTTGCAGAAGCATCATAACGGTTGGCAGCACGCTCAAAGTTTTTACGCACTTTTTCTTTATCTAAATGATATTGAGACTCCATTAAATTACCTTCTAGCTTGCTTTTTTTTTCATTAAAAAGGGGAGGATAATATCAATAAATGCTTGTGGATGCGTCATAAAAGGCGCATGACCTGCCTCGTCTATTGTTTCAATTGTGGCATTAGGGTACAAAATGCGTAAATCATTTTTTATTTTAATAGGAATCAAACGGTCTTTCTCTCCTAATAACCATAATTGTTGGTGTGCCATTTTCATATCCAGAAAATCTTGTTGTTGCAATATTTTCAGTCCGATAGTGAGCATCTTTCTATTTATTGTACTATTTAAAATATGTTCTCTTAAGGTACGCTGAATCATCTGTGAGTTTTTAGTATGCATAAACTGCAATGCAATAAAGCGCTTAATCGTTTTTTCAGTATCGTTTATTAAATGCTTTGAAAATGTGGATAATACCTCCTTGGACATTGCATGATGCCATCGTTCTGATTGAGAAAATCTAGGCGTACTAGCGACCATTACCACACGTTTTATTAAATGCGGTTGTTGTCGTATTATTTCCTGTGCAATTAAGCCACCTAGAGACCATCCCATAATATGAGTAGTTTGCGTGATTAAAGGCAAAATCAGTGCAACGATCTCAGATAAAGTATTTGCCCGTACTGCATAATTTTCCCCA
>JALVEA010000122.1 GCA_027008665.1 Thiotrichaceae bacterium
ATGAGAGTAATAAAAATAATCCTAAGGCACAGGTTGCAACCCGTCCATAGTCCAATTCTGTACCAATCGACAATGAAAGTGGCATTAAACTCACCATGACGACAATCAGTGAAATTAACAAAATTAAAGCAAGGTATTTTCCCAATACGATTTGTGTAAAACTAAGCGGAGAAGAGATTAATAACGGCAAGGTTTTATTCCTTCGCTCTTCTGCAAAACTACGCATGGTTAAAACAGGCATAACCACTAACATAATCACCCCTGCCCATAAATAAATACGCGAAACTACAACATCCGTTACACCAATGGAAACGCCTTCTCCCGCAACTTCTGTTTGTATGCCTGTGATAAAACCATCGATTAAGAGCAAAAATAACATCGCTAAAATAAACTGTAAAATAGCCAAAATACTCCACGCTAAGGGGGAATTAAACAGGCGTTTAAATTCGGTTAAACCGATTAAAATAATCTTATTCATTGCTTCACCAACACGGTAAAAATATCCTCTAAGGAAGCATCAGGTGCTAATTCACTATTTTGATAGGCTTTCAGTGCATCCAATGTATCAACAAAAACAGTTTTTCCTTTATCAATAATATGCACTCGATCACAAAGCGCCTCCACTTCTTGTAAAATATGAGTGGATAGAATCACACTATGATCTTGAGCTAATGCTTTAATCAATGTGCGTATCTCCTGAATTTGAATCGGATCAAGTCCTACCGTTGGCTCATCAAGAATAATCACTAAAGGTTCATGAATAATAGCCTGCGCGATTCCAACCCGCTGTTGATAGCCCTTGGATAAATTAGCAATCAGGCGTTGTTTTATCTGTTCCAAACCACAGCGTTGAAGCACTTTATCAACCGCATTATCTAGCTCTGATTTGGGAATATCATGCAATAGCGCACAATAACGCAAATACTCCAGCACCCGCATATCTTGATAAAGTGGAGGTGTTTCTGGCAAATAACCCAAATGTTGCTTCGCTAAAAGAGGCTGATCTAATAAGCTAATAGCATTGATTTTAATTGAACCAGTATGGGGTGAAATATTAGCGGTTAGCATTTGCATCGTGGTTGACTTACCCGCACCATTTTGTCCAAGCAACCCTAAAACTTCGCCTTGGTAAAGAGTAATACTAATATTATTAACCGCATGATATTGATCATAATAACGATGCAGAGACTCTGCTTGAATGAGTAATTTTTGAGACATTATTTCCTGAAAGCTTATTTTAAATTAGATGATTTTTAGGAGAATAGCTTGCTTAAAAAAGATTGTGTCATCTTTTTTTAATTATAATAATGAGATGATCTATATCAGTGTAACTTTTCATAAGCTATAGGTAAAATAACAACTTAGGAACGCCAACTTTAGTTCATGCGACTCGCACAAGCTAAAGCTTGGACTCCTATCTAAAATTTATAAAAGGTTACAATCAGTCCTTATCAAAATTCCATATCAATATCATCGATATTATGCTCATTCATATCCCCGCTTGAACTGAGTGCAACGATTTTAGTGTCAGGGAGTCGTGATAAAATATAAGCTCCCATAAGAGTATAGGTATTTTCATTATGTGTGTGTAAAGCCGTTAGAAGCTTATCAGCGGCTATTTGACAACGTTGAAAGGTGTCAGGTTTTTCAACCCAGTATTGGCTCATTTGATACCCTTTTTCCATACTGTTATCCATCATTTCAAAATAGTCATCAGCTTCTGTCAGCAAACTATCGGGAATATTAATTATTTGTGTGTTTCCTTCTATAACAACTTTAAGATCCACTTTCCATTCTCCAAAAAATATTAATTAGATAAACTATGAGGTTTAATAATGTTAATTACAATAGATAATTTACTAGATCGAGCAACCTTAAAAACAGTCAGAGAGATGCTTGATCAAGCTGATTTTGTTGATGGTAAATTATCAGCAGGAAAAGAAGCAAGAGCGGTTAAAAAGAATGAAGAACTCTCTTTACAAAGCCCCTTACACCAACAATTAAATCAATTAGTCATGGGAGCATTGGTACAAAATAAAAAATATCAAAATGCAGCCTTGCCATTAAAGCTTGCCACCGCATTTTATGCACGCTATACCCCAGGTATGACCTATGGCTTTCATGTCGATGATCCGATTATGGGACCCATGAGAGGACGTTATCGTAGCGATATTTCAACCACCGTTTTTTTATCAGATAAAAGTGAATACGAAGGAGGAGAAATTATTATAAAAACAGAATTTGGCGAGCATAAAATAAAGTTAAAAGCAGGTTCAGCGGTGGTTTACCCCTCAAGAAGTCTGCATCAAGTAGCGGAAGTAACAGAAGGAATGCGGCTCGTTGCAGTCACATGGGCGCAAAGTTTGGTTAAATCTAATGAGCAACGTGAGTTGTTATATGACCTTGCTATTGCACGCGATACATTAATTGAAACTATGCCCCAATCTGATGAAACAGGTCGAGTAAGTCGAACTTATGCCAATTTATTACGCATGTGGAGTGAAGTTTAGAAATTATTGATTGCAATACCGAATAATAGGCTGTTTACTATTACCCCATAATAAATATAAATGAGAATAGAATATGGCTAAAGATTATGATCTTTTTATTATTGGGGGTGGTATTAATGGGTGCGGTATTGCACGTGATGCAGCAGGAAGAGGTTATTCGGTTTTTCTTTGTGAGATGAATGATCTTGCTAGCGGTACTTCCTCACAATCCACTAAACTAATTCATGGTGGCTTACGTTATCTTGAACATTATGAATTTCGTTTAGTACGCGAAGCGTTGACAGAACGCGAAATTTTATGGCAACAAGCACCACATATTATCCGTCCTCTGCGTTTTATTTTACCTTATCATCAACAACTGCGACCTGCATGGTTACTCCGTTTAGGTCTTTTTTTATATGATCATATCGGTGGACGAAAAAAACTTCCCCCAACAACAAGCTTAAATTTAAAACAGGACAAAGAAGGAGAACCATTAAATCCTCAGTATTCCAAAGGGTTTGAATATTCTGACTGTGCGGTTGATGATGCACGTTTAGTGATTCTAAATGCCCTAGATGCAGCAGAACGAGGGGCGAGTATTCACACCCGTTCCAAATGTATTGATATGCAACGCAAAGCGGGGTATTGGTTGCTAAGCGTTGAAGATCAAGTCACTAAAAAACAAACTAAAATAAAAGCAAAAGTATTAATTAATGCCAGCGGCCCGTGGGCTGATCGAGTATTAACAACATTAAGCACTGATAAACAAGGCAAAAATATCCGTCTAGTACAAGGCAGTCATATTATTGTTCCTAAATTATATTCGCATAATAAATGTTATATTTTTCAAAATAAAGATCAACGCATTATCTTTGCCATTCCCTATTATGAGGATTTCACTTTAATCGGAACAACAGATCAGGAGTACACAGGCGATCCTAGCAACACTAAAATCACTCAAAATGAAATTGACTATCTATGCCTTTCTGCCAATCATTATTTTAAACATAAAATTTCAGCAAAGGATGTTATCAGTACCTTTTCTGGTGTACGTTCCTTGTATAACGATGGCGCATCTAAGGCGCAAGAAGCAACACGAGATTATGTATTACGGGTTGATAAAGAAAATGATACTGATGCCACGATGATTAATGTTTTTGGTGGAAAAATCACAACTTATCGACGTTTAGCAGAAGCGGTAATGGAGAAAGTTGCAACATTAATGGAGCGTAAAAACAGACCACAATGGACACAAACATCCCCCCTACCTGGAGGAGATTTTGCTATTAATGACTTTAAAAAGCTGTGCCAACAACTAAACAATCAATACCGTTTTTTATCCCCAAAAGAAGCAAACTATTTTATTAGACAGTACGGAACAAGGGCAAAAAATGTATTAGGAAAAGCTACATCCT
>JALVEA010000123.1 GCA_027008665.1 Thiotrichaceae bacterium
TAAAAATTTATTTTAATAAAATAAGTTTTGCTAGTACTTTCGGTGTTTGTGAGGCTTTTTCCGTATAGACTTTTTAGAACCAATTTTACTACGTCGTTTTTTCACTGGAATACGATGATGAAAATCGCTTTTTGTTGATCGAGAGTGTTGTGATTTCACGTTGTTATTGCCACCTGAGTATGGCACTAAATGTTCATCAGTATTGCCAATCAAATCTCCGCGTCCCATTTGTTTTAGAGCTTGTCGCAAAATATCCCAGTTTTTAGGATCATGATAACGTAGAAACGCTTTATGCAGTTTGCGTTGCTGTCCACTGCGCGGGGTTTTAACAGATTGGGCATCTCAGGTGATTTTTTTGAGTGGGTTTAATTCTGTATGGTACATAGCAGAGGCAATTGCCATGGGAGTAGGGTAAGCAATGGTAAGTGTGCAGGTTTTTGGGTTTTGTTAGCATTAGAATGACTACCAATGTCGAGGCAATTTTTTCTCAATGCTAATGCGTTTTTTATCAATACCTATATAGCCCCCTTTGCGTAACTCGGTCAAAATACGCGATACCATCTCGCGGGATGAACCGACCATTTCTGCAATATCTTGTTGCGTGAGGCGTTCCGTTACCATCTTTCCATTTTTTTCTTGTGATTCTTTATAAAGCACTTGAATAACACGCCCATAAATATCTAGCGAGGTTAAACTGCAAATGGTCTCATCAATCTCACGAATACGTGCGGTTAAGGCTCTAAAAATAGAGTAACTAAGCTCAGGGTGTGTTTTTAAAAAGGCATCAAATTGGGGGTAATTAAGCTGTAATGTGACGGTTTTTTCTAGGGCAACCACTGAGGCAGAGCGTGGTTCTGCATCTAATAGACTCAGTTCACCGCAATAATCACCAGCGGCTAAAAAAGCGAAGATAGTTTGCTTTCCGTCTTCATCATTACTGAAAACCTTGGTACGACCCGTTTCAATTAAGAATAAACTACGCGATAAATCGCCTTGAGATATCAGTGTTTGATTGGGTTTAAACTCTTTTTTTACCATCAAAGAGGATAGTTTTTCTAGCGTTTTGCTATCTAGTGCAGAAAATAAAGGTATTTTAGATAACATTTTGTTGTATCCATCGAATTGTATTGAGAGATTGTTTGGAAGTTTAAAACAATCTCACCCATCCTTATCTACTCTTTATGTCCGTATTATGCATTTCTTGATATAAGGAAGTTCCAAGCAATGAATTTAATCAGAAATAAAATTTAAGTAGGTAGAACTTCTAAATACTAGTACATTTTTGGAAAAAGGTTGTTAGTATATTTGTATAGCCTTTTAGCATCTTGCGAATGAGAGCGTTAAATCTATTGTAGAATAAGGAAGTTCTAAAAACTTACAACTTCCCAGCCTTTAGGCTGAATGCTTCCATCTGATAATAAAATCTTCTGCTGGGCCTTAATACCTATATAACGATTTAAATTATCGCTATTCATACGTCCAAAGGCGGTGCGGAAAATAATATCCTTGGATTTTAATTGTTCCAGATTTCCCAAAAGTGCTTTATCTGTACCTACTGTAATTTTTTTATAATGGGATTTGTTTTCTAGATCAATGATCCACTGTTTCATTGCGGAGAATTTCGGCTTCATTGCATAGGAAGTATCAACAACTAATAAAATTTCTGAGCTATTATTGCTGAGGTAAAAATGAGTTGCTCCCCATGCGCTAAGGTGCAAGAGAATAAAAACCGAGAATATTTTAATAATTTTCATACTTAGTCCTTAGGAAGTGCCTTACATCTCAGAATTCAATAAATTACCAATGCGATAGGATGCAGAGCTAGCGCTGGATTTGATATATGCACCTTCTGCTAATGCCGCCATTTGTTTAAGGTGTTGTGAGTCCAATTCATAGGCAATAGTGTGAATGGGAATACCTGCCCATTCTAATGCAGATTTAACATCCTCAAAGTCTTGCCCTCGATTAGTCTCTCCATCGGATAGGACAAAAATTACTTTTTTATAGCCAGGATGGGTTTTGTCAAATTCGTTTAGGCGATCAACCGCCACTAATACCGCATCATTCGTTGCTGTTTTTCCTCCTGCATATAAACGCTCTACTGCACCAATAAATAATGCTTTTTGTTGTAAATTAAAAGGTTTAATAAATAAATCAACATTTACTCTGTCATTGTAAGTAATTAAACCAATGGCATTATTAGTGCTAATTAAATCAGAGGATTCAATCAAGGCTTTTTTTAGATTTTTAATCCGTGAGCCTTCCATTGAGCCTGAGGTATCTGCAACGAAGAAGGCAGCAATGGGTCTACCACCTGATTTTTTCTGTTTCCATAGTTTTTGCGCCTGCCCTATGATGGAGTTATCTTTAAGCTGAAAAGCATTTTTGTAATTAGGGTTTTGGTTAAAACCATAGTCTTTCATTTTTTTCTTTTGTGATTGTAGAAAGGTGTTGAACATCTTCAATACTTCACGTTCGCTTTTATCCGCCTCTGGAGTGGCATATAAAGGGCTATCATGGCGTATACCAAAGGGAATAAATTGATAATCATTCATGCCACTGACATTAATCCATGATTGATACTCCATGACAAAAGCATCTAGTACACCGCTACCAAGTGTTGCATCACGCATTTGTAGAGTATTTTGTGCCACAAAGGGAACACCTGTTTGGAAGGCTTCAAAGGCACTAGCAACATCAGGGGATAGCATTTGGGATTCATCCCCCTGAGCAAATGAATTCAAAATGGTGAGGAGAAAGTTAAGACCCGTGCTAGATTGATAAGGATTGGTATAGCCCATTGCAAATGAACCTGCACTGACATTGGTAAGTAATTTCCCTATGTTGAGTTTGCCATTTTCAGTAATTTGATCCAGTTTGGATTTTTTCACAACAATACCAGCGGTATTAGGTGCAGTTTTTTCAGCAATCGTTGCTGTTTTAATGCCATTAGCATTGAGCATATCTGCCCAAAGGAAATTACTAGGGGAATAAGCATCGGGAATATACTGATGTGCCAGCATAAACTGAGCGCCTAGACCAGAGGCTATTTTGCGTATATTGATAACAGCTAATTTCCCCGTTGAGGTTTTTTTACTAAGTTGATTAAACTGATTCGCCATTTCAATATAAAAGCCATCACGTCCTTTGCCTGCCTTTTCTGATGAGGTAAATATTTCAACCACTTCGGTCGTTTCACTATCGCGTGTTTGTAGTGTTAGAGGGTACTCTGCTAGATCGGGTAGCATAGAGAGTAGATTCGTTTTAGTTAGCTGAATATTAGCCCTGACACGATTTTCGTTATAGCTTGGCTTAATCTCTTTTTCGACTAGCTTATGTATGGTTTCAAAGGCTTGTTCTTTACTTTCGATACCCGAACCACAGGCAGTTGTAAACAATAAAAGTAAGCTGGCGATGATACAAGGTGATGTTTTTATTATATTATACTGTTGGAATATTTGTTTATTAAATGGATGATTCATAATGATTTGGCAACTATGGGTTCTAAGGTGAGGATTGAGGATTTCTTCTTGAGAACTTATTAAATCTTCAATCTAAATGGATTTTCGCTGTTTTTTTGGCAATTTCAGCCAAACTAACCAGTCGTGCTAGCGTATCAAGACGTTCAAAATCATTAAAAGATTCTATATTTGCAACTTCAACCGCTGTTTCCATTAATGCGTTAAATAGCTTGCGGTTTTCTTCGAGCAGATTATTAAGACGTAACTTTTGTTCTTGGTATAAAGTGGCTTGTTTTTCTTGGCGTTGCTGGACAATGTCGTTGTTAATTTTCTCTTGATCCAGTTTGTTTCGTTGGATGGCTATCATGCTATGACCAATCGCAACCATATCGATTAGATTCTGACTCGCTGCTTTTTGTACTGTCCGTGCGGCTGATAAATA
>JALVEA010000124.1 GCA_027008665.1 Thiotrichaceae bacterium
TTAAGACCTTACCCGCTGCCCAACCCAAGCGTAGCGCAAAATCTGGAGTCATTGGCATTTTTCCTATCTCGCCACGAATCCCATCAGTTCCAAAATACTTTCTACTCATTTGTACTCTCTCTCTCTTTAATACTTTAATTGCTTGATGATTTAATGATTTTTATGCATATCCCCCAATCCGTGGGCTACTGGAATATTAACCTCACGGGTTCAAAATATACTAATGAAGTGATTATCGGCAAATTCAAGATGCAAAAAAGCGCAGTATCAACTGCGCTTTTTTATATTGAGACTCGCTAATTTTTCTTAATGTAAACTTGCTGGATCAGCATCGCTAACAAGAGGCTTTCCCTTTTTTTCATCCTTTTTTTTGTCTTTTTTATTGGTATTTGACTCATCAGTGGTATCAGTATTTAAGGCATCAGCATCATCATCATCATCATTCCAATCTTTTGGGGGAGGAGGGATATCACCTTTCATAATGGCATCAATCTGCTGACGATCAATGGTTTCATACTTTAATAATGCTTCAGCCATCAGATGCAATTTATCCAGATTATCCATTAGAATCTGCTCTGCACGATCATAGTTGCTATCAATAAAGGCGCGTACTTCAGTATCAATTTCATTCGCAGTATCATCTGACATGTGTGATGCACGCGAGGAACCCATACCTAAAAAGTTTTCATCTTGATCTTCACTATAGGATAAAGGTCCTAATTTATCCGACAAGCCCCATTTAGAGACCATATTACGCGCTAACTCAGTGGCACGTTCAATATCATTAGATGCCCCTGTGGTCACACTTTCTTTACCAAAAATAATCTCTTCCGCAAGACGACCACCGTACAGTGTTGAAATTTGGCTTTCTAAATGTTGCTTACTATAACTAAAACGATCTTCCTCAGGCAAAAACATAGTGACACCTAAAGCACGACCGCGAGGAATAATGGTTACTTTATAAACGGGATCATGTTCTGGAACATTTAGTCCAACAATCGCGTGACCTGCTTCATGATAGGCGGTGTTCTTTTTCTCTTTTTCATTCATTACCAGAGATTTACGCTCTGAACCCATCATAATTTTATCTTTGGCCTTATCAAACTCTGCCATACTAACAACACGCTTATTTTCACGTGCCGCAAATAATGCCGCTTCATTGACAAGATTGGCAAGGTCTGCACCAGAAAACCCTGGTGTACCACGCGCTAAAACCTTAGGCTTTACATCATCACCTAAGGGTACTTTACGCATATGAACGATAAGAATTTTCTCACGTCCACGAATATCAGGCAAAGGCACAACCACTTGACGATCAAAACGACCGGGACGTAATAAAGCAGGGTCTAAAACATCTGGACGGTTAGTAGCCGCAATAACAATGACGCCTTCGGTTCCTTCAAAGCCATCCATTTCAACTAATAATTGGTTTAAGGTTTGTTCTCGTTCATCATTTCCGCCGCCCATGCCTGCACCGCGTTTACGACCGACCGCATCAATCTCATCAATAAAGATAATACAGGGTGCGTGTTTTTTAGCTTGCTCAAACATATCACGCACACGAGAAGCACCGACACCCACAAACATTTCAACAAAATCAGAGCCAGAAATACTAAAAAATGGGACTTTTGCTTCACCAGCAATTGCTTTAGCAAGTAATGTTTTACCCGTTCCAGGAGAACCTGCTAGTAAGATACCGCGTGGAATTTTTCCACCAAGTTTCTGAAATTTACTGGGGTCACTGAGGAATTCAACCAATTCATAGACTTCATCTTTGGCTTCTTCGCAACCTGCAACATCAACAAAAGTGACTTTGATTTGGTCTTCAGACATCATCCGAGCCTTGCTTTTACCAAAGGACATAGGACCGCCTTTACCGCCACCACCTTGCATCTGGCGCATAATGTAAATCCACAGACCAATAATCAATAAAAATGGGATAGTGTTGATAAGAATATCCAATAAAATAGAACGCCCTTCAGGTGGCTCTACCTCAATAGTGACATTATTAGCCACTAAATCATCAATCATTTTAGGGTCATTAATAGGGGCAAATGTTTGGAATTTATCCCCTGAGGAGGTTACTCCTGTAATAACTTGTCCCCGAATCATGACTTTTTGTACTCCCGTATCCTTAACCTTGCTTAAAAATTCGGAGTAAGAGATACCCATGGAACGGGAGGCTCCCTGATCTTGGAATTTACTAAAAACGGCAACTAGAACAAGGGCTATAACGACCCACATTAATATATTTTTATTTAAATCGCTCAATGAAATTTCCTCAATGAAAGTGCGAATTGGTGATTTTGTTAGGGTATCTTAACATGATAGTAGTGATAATTTAAATTGATCCTGTTTTAATCAATAAAATAAATTATTGATTAAAATTTTTTGCTACCACATAAACTTCTTTGCTTCGTGCGCGGGAGGCTTTAGGTTTTCTTATTTTAACTTGTCGAAAGCTACTGCGTACATCACGCAAATATTGATCAGAACCTTGTCCTTGAAATAATTTAACAACTAGCGACCCACCAGGTTTTAATACTTCTTTTGCCATATCCAATGCTAATTCACATAAATAAAGCGAACGCGGTAGATCAATACTTTCCACTCCACTTATATTGGGTGCCATATCCGAAATTACAACATCCAACTTGTGATTATTGCTATTACTTTGTGCTAGTACCCCAAGAATCTGATCTAAGACACTTTGCTCGGTAAAATCACCTTGAATAAATTCCACAAAAGGCAGTGGATCAATATCCAAAATATCACTAGCAATCACTCGACCCTTTTTACCCACTAATTTAACCGCGTATTGACTCCATCCTCCAGGCGCTGCGCCTAAATCAATAATTGCCATATTAGGTTTGATGAGTTTTTCTTTTTGCTGAATTTCTGCTAGCTTGTAAACAGCACGCGAACGATAACCCTCCTGCTGAGCTTTTTTTACATATTTATCATCGAAATGTTCTTGCAACCATGCGTTGCTACTTTTACTTTTTGCCATCGGCAAATTATAAATGATGCACCTGATTGAGCAAACTGTATAATCCGTGTTTATGAATAATTTATCAAATACACAAAAGAAACAACTCAAAGGAATGGCGCATTCACTCAAACCAGTGGTGATGGTGGGTCAACATGGCATGAAAGACAGTATTAATGATGAAATTGCACAAGCAATCAAACATCATCAGCTAATAAAGATTAAAATCGGTCTCGGTGATCGTGATGCCCGTGATAAGTTAATTACAAAAATCGTAGAAACACATAACGCCATTTTAGTACAACGCATTGGTAATATCGCGGTGTTGTATCGTTTTAATCCTCAAAAAGGAAAGCTCGAAGGCTTAAGTTGATGCTCTAAACAGGCTGTGCAATTGTTGGTGGAATTATAAAACCCTATTAAATTTTTTTATTATATTTTTTTTGCCACCAATCTGCTTTTGTCTTATCAGGCTCAACCCCATCGCCAGAACGGTAGCGGTATGCCATCCATGCATGTGTATTATCTCCAGCTTCTATTTTATTAGCAATTGCATTAATGATTTGATACGCCTTATTTCTCTCATCTTGTGGGGTGTTTTGGCTTTGTAGTATTTGATTTGCTTTTCTTTCTAGTCTTTTTTGTCGTTGTTTTACCTGATTTCCAGCTCCTTGTTGAATGGCTTTGGCATAGTAATTCCAAGCCTTTCCCCAATCAATATTAACCCCTCTGCCTGTTTCATAAATATAACCTAGCCAAATTAATGCACCAATATCATTTGTCTGTGCCGATTTTTTTAAACCTTTGATCGCTTTTGTCCATTTCTTTTTATCATCTCCAGAAATCCAGCGATTAATTTGTTGTTCCTGTTCTATAAGGGATAATGAAGAGAATTTTTCTTTATGATCAGAT
>JALVEA010000125.1 GCA_027008665.1 Thiotrichaceae bacterium
CGTCCCCTTATTAATGATCGGCACTGTCGCAGGTGAAATACTCCCTAAAGCGGGCGCATGGATGGATAACGTTAAAGCCGTCTTTGGTGTATTAATGCTTGGACTTGCTATTTGGATGCTAGAACGCATTCTACCCATTGAAATGACTATTTTACTGACCGCCATATTATTAATTGGCTCTGCTATCTATATGAAAGCCCTGGATACATTGGACACAAAGGCCAGTGGCTGGGACAGACTATGGAAAACAATAGGAATTATCCTACTCATCTACGGCATTGTTTTAATGCTAGGTATTGCCAAAGGCAATAAAAGCTTCTTTACACCACTAAAGGATAAACCCCTTATTCAGCAAACAGTAGGAGCATCTGCAACACAAATAAGCGCATCTGAATCACTGGTCTTTAGTCCTATCAAAGGCATAAAAGGCTTAAATTTAGCACTAGAAAACGCATCAGCACAAAACAAACCCCTTATGCTAGATTTTTATGCCGATTGGTGTATTTCTTGTAAAGAGATGGAACACAAAGTATTCACTGACCCACGTATTATTAAAGCATTAGAAGGGACTATTTTAGTACAGGCTGATGTGACTAAAAATGATGACTTAGATATTGCTCTCAATAAAAAATTTGGCTTATTCGGACCTCCTGCCATCTTATTCTTCGACAAGAAAAAACAAGAATATCGCTCCTTTAGAGTGGTTGGTGAAATGTCTGCAGATAAATTTTTAGCCCATATTACTGAATTTCTTAATAACACTAAATAATTGCAAGAGTTCTTACAGGCCATGAAAGTATTCTGAGACAAAAGAAAAATGAGGAAAAATTTCTCAAATTTTGTTCAAAAATAAAGATAACAGCAGGCTATTGGTTTTATTTTTAGGCGAAACATGGGGAATTTTAACCATTTTTATTTCTTTCACGAATACTTGCACTGCCTGCAATAGGCGAAGCGGGTAAAACGATATAGCAAACATTCATTTAGTAGCATCAAATGAAATGGGAAAAGATAAATCTTTCATTCCACCTTTAACTCAGGAGAGTTGACTTTTATTTGATTGCAAAAATGGAAGTTTAATGATTCCGCAATATTTCTACTTGCAAAGATATTAAGCTCTCTTTTCCCGTCACTCCTCTATATTCAACTCCAGAAATAAGTTTTTGTGGCTTCATGCCAGAGAATACAACACTTCCTTTCATCTGGAATTTTTTTGCTCCTCGACCAACTAAAGAAATGATAACACCTTGAATGGCTAAATTGCGCGCCCTTGTTCCTGAAAAATCGCCAGACAATACAACTGGGCTTTGACCCATCCCATCGACAGTACAAGAGTAGGCAATATCCACATCTTTTGGTTTATCATCCCATCTAATAATAAAACCTTCTAGTCTCTTATTTCCGCGAGGATCGCCTAATGGTTCACCGACTTCTTTTTTTACATCCCCTTTCCATTCAATATGCCCTTCTAAAGATATTTTTTCAGAATTTGATGTTGGTGCATCAGATAAAGATTGAACAGTAGAAGGTGTATTTAAAGTTGTAATTTCATCTATTTTTAATGAAGCTAAATTCCCTCCCATTCCTGAGATCAATAACGGAGCCTTACCATTATCGACTCGCATAACAATACAATCGTTTATTTCTTTTAATGTATTATTTTTAATATGACTACTACAAAAAAAATCAATTGATCCCTCTGCCTCCATTGGTGCAGGGCTTATTGTAATCATTTCTCTTTTTAGAGTATCCACCTGCTTTAATCTTGCAATATACATACCAGTATTTAATTGTAAAATACTAGTAGCGATCCTTGTGTTCTGCATAATATAAAATCCTTTTTATTTACTATAAAATCACTCATCTATGAGTTTTAATTGTTGTGGAAAAATAACGGAGTTAAAATCAAAATTTGTTATAATATATTCTCTAGCATATTTACCCATTTTATTATATTTTTCAGGTTCCTTTAATATATTACAAACTTGATGAACCAGTTCTTTAGTTGAAAAAAAATCGACTAAAAGCCCTGATTTTTTATGTTCAATAACCTCTTTTATTGGATCAGTTCTAGCAGCAACGATTTTACAACCCACGCTCATTGCTTCTAATAACGACCAAGAAACAAAAAAAGGATAGCTCAAATAGACGTGAACAGTAGATATTTGTAATATTTTTATATAGTTATTGTAAGCAATCTTTCCTAGGAAATGTATTTTCCTCATATCCAGTTGATCTTTTACTTCATCAAGAAATACTTTTTTATACCCTCCCTTATCAGTGCATGTCGTAGTATAACTTTTACCATTTTCTCCTATAATAAAAACATGCACATCAGGATATCGCCTTTGAATCTCAGGCAGGGCTCTTAAAAATCTATGATAACCTCTAGCAGGTTCTAAATTACGATTTATATACGTGATTAAAGGTGTTTTATAATTAAAAGTATATTTTAGTTTAGCTTGTTTTACCCAAGCATGAATATTTGGTCTCAATAAGGTTGTATCAATACCTTCATGCACAACTGCTATTTTATTTTTATAAGCACTTGGAAATAAAGAATGTTGCCATTGAGTGGATGTCACACCTATATCACAACTATCAAGAGCAGATAAAAGTAAAGCATTACGCATTCTAAATTGAAATGCCACATCATCAGGTGGAGGAAATTCTTTATCAAAAAAAATAGCATCCTTATTCATTCGATAATAATATTCAAAAAAACTAATAAGTTTTACTTCTGGCCAAATATCTTTTATAAAAAGAGCCTCTCCCCATCCTGAATGAACCAAAATAACATCAGGAGAAAATCCTTTCTTCTTTAACTGTTGACAACGTATTGCCACAGCTTCTCCTCGCAAAACAGCACTTTCAGTTGTAATAAGCCAAGAATGCTGTCCTTTCAAATTCCCTCTAGAAAAAGAATATTTTAAATTTAAAACACCTAAGATATTCCCATTTTCATGTTGAGAAATTGACACTAAATAATCCCCTCTTTTTATCAAAGCAGGAATTAAACCTCTATATTGAGCAGGAAAGTTATTATGGACAAAAAGTATATTCATAAAATTCCAACATCTATTTTTTTACTCTGCATATCATTTTTTAATTTACTTAAAATAATATCCTTTGGTTTAAGATTAAAATTATTCAAAACATATTCAGAGGCAATTTCTTTAAAAGCGATTACTCTAATTTCCAAAGAAGTATTTGCGATAAATACCTGTTTAAAACCACTTTTTTTAATAACTTTAGCTAAGCTTTTAGGCGTAAACCCTGTTTTGTGAGCATAATAATCATGACCACTCTTTTCTATTTCAGGTCCATAACCGTATATAACATCTCTCACACTAACAGACCCAATGGGTGCTTTATATAAGGTATCATCGAGGTCAAGCCTTTCTGTTACCACTTTTCTCATTAGAGCCAATAAATCTGGAACACGAATATGAATAAACCCATCTCCCTTCAAAACATGATAAAAACCATCTAATACCTTTTGAATATCATGTTGATAATAATGTTCTAAATTATGAGAACAATAGACAGCATCATATTGTGATAGTGGAAGCTCAGCACATATTTTTCTAGCATCAAGAATAATATCTGGACTAGATACAGGATCTATATCCAAAATAATCCGTTCCCAGTCCATATATTGAGCAGGCAAGGGAATCCCCCTACCATGTCCACCTACATCCAATACTTGTTTACGCATAATTGACTATCTTCATTATATTATTAACTTTCAACTATTATTAATCCTCAAACCTGTAAATAATGCTGAAAAAATATCTAAATTAAAATTAGGGTTATAATGAGGATCATTATTTAATACATCACCCCACTTTCTTTTTAAATTTTGTTTTTCACGCTCGGCT
>JALVEA010000126.1 GCA_027008665.1 Thiotrichaceae bacterium
TGAATGTACGTTTAGTTTCGTTTGCAGTGCATTGGATTCGCGCAGAAATGCACGAGTATATCTTGCGTAACTGGAAAATTGTAAAAGTAGCAACAACGAAAGCACAGCGTAAATTATTTTTTAATCTTCGTAGTAGTAAAAAGCGTTTAGGCTGGTTAAATCAGGCAGAAGTTGATGATGTTGCTGATACCTTAGGTGTTAGCAGTAAAGATGTTATGGAAATGGAAAAGCGCATGAGCGGTCAGGATTTGGGTTTTGATCTGTCTCCAGGACAAGAAGATGATGAAAATGCTTATTCACCTAGTTTGTACTTGAAAGCTGAGCAGCCTGATCCATCTGATATACTAGAAGAAGAGGACTGGAAGGATCATAAAAAATCAATCTTAACCAACGCATTGTCTAAATTGGATGATCGTAGTAAAGATATTTTGGCGAGTCGTTGGTTGACGGATAAAAAAGCGACTTTACAAGATCTTGCGGATAAATACGATATTTCTGCTGAGCGTATTCGTCAGCTAGAGAGTAATGCAATCAAAAAAATACGTGAGTCAATTATAGTTTAAATAACCGTCTTAGATGTATAGATGACACGTAGATATAAAAAAAGCCGCTAATTAGCGGCTTTTTTTTATATTTGTAGTTTGTATTAAACTTAGGCGAAAACGACTGAGAAAAAGCTGAACCATGAGAAAGCAATAAGACCAACAACCAATAGCATAGGAAAACCAAAATCCAAACTAAACATATTTTTTCTCCGAGAATTTATGAATGACTGCTTAAATAGTAGTGTATTACGGTGTTCTTATCAAGTTCTACCTATTTTAAGTATAAGAATTTTGATAAATTCTTGCATTTTCTATGACTAACGACGACTATAAATAGATGACTAAAAAGCTAAAAAAAGTAGATTTTGAATCAGCAATGATAGATTTAGAATCACTTATCGACAAAATGGAACAAAATGATTTATCTTTAGAAGAATCATTAACAGATTTTGAGAAAGGAATCTCGTTGCTCCGAATTTGCCATTCCTCTTTGGATAATGCAGAACAACGGATCAAAATTTTGACTCAAGGTATTGAGGAAGACTTTTTAACGGATGAAAATAAATAAGAATGATGAATAATAAATGACAACGGTTGCAAAGCTAACAAACTATCAGTTAAGAATAGAAAATGTATTAAATAATGCAATCCCTAAAGCAGAGACAGAACCTTGTTTATTACATCAAGCGATGCGCTATTCTGTGCTAGGAGGCGGTAAAAGAATACGTCCCTTATTGGTTTATGCAGCGGGTGAGTGCTTTAAGATCGATAAAAAGACTTTAGATGCTCCAGCCGTTGCCATAGAGTTGTTGCATGCCTATTCATTAATACATGACGACCTCCCTTCAATGGATGATGATGATTTACGCCGAGGGAAGGCAACTACGCATAAAGCTTTTGATGAGGCGACCGCTATTTTGGCAGGTGATGCCCTACAAACATTAGCATTTGAAATTCTAGCTTCAGATCCGCACAATATATCCTTAAAAAATCAACTCAAATTAATCAATATCCTCGCTAAAAGTGCAGGATCACTTGGTATGGTTGGTGGACAAGTGATTGATTTATCATCGACCAATAAAAAATTATCAGAGTCACAATTAGAAAATATGCATCTGCATAAAACAGGGGCATTAATCAGCGCCAGTGTAATGATGGGAGCCAATTGTTCTGATAAATTAACGCAAGAACAGCAAATTGCATTAGAGCAATATGCAGCTTGTATTGGTTTAGCCTTTCAGGTTCAAGATGATATTTTAGATATTGAAAGTGATACTGAAACTTTAGGTAAGCAACAGGGGGCTGATATTGACGCGAATAAAGCAACTTATCCTGCTATTTTAGGTATGTCGGCAGCAAAAGAAAAAACGGCTAGCCTCTATCAATCTTCATACGATGCATTGTCTTGTTTTGGTGAAGAAGCGAATTTATTAAGAAAAATTGCTGATTTTATTGTAAAAAGAAATCAATGATTTTTTATCATAATGGTGTTTTATGTTAGATAAAATTGACTCCCCAGAAGCCTTGCGCTTACTTAGTAAAGAACAACTACCTGAGGCTTGCGATGCTTTGCGTACTTGTTTATTAGAAACAGTTGCTGATACAGGGGGGCATTTTGCAGCAGGTTTAGGCACTGTGGAATTAACCATTGCATTGCATTATGTGTTTGAAACCCCCAATGATCGCTTAATTTGGGATGTTGGGCATCAAGCCTATGGTCATAAAATCATTACAGGACGACGTGCTGAAATAAAAACAATTCGTCAACAAGGAGGGTTAGCACCGTTTCCCCGTCGAGAAGAAAGTGAATATGATACCTTTGGAGTAGGGCATTCAAGTACCTCGATCAGTGCAGCTTTAGGAATGGCAATGGCAGCAAAACAATTAGGTCATGCTCGTCAATCAGTGGCCATTATTGGTGATGGCGCTATGACGGCAGGTATGGCGTATGAGGCGCTCAATCATGCTGCTGATTTATATGCAAATATGTTGGTTGTGTTGAATGATAATGATATGTCAATTTCTCCCAATGTAGGGGGGCTTAGCAAATATTTAACTCGTTTGCTCTCCAGTCGTTTTTATTCTTCAGTGCGTGAAAGTGGTAAAAAAGTATTATCTAAAACGCCTGTCATGCAAGATTTTGCACGTAGGGCAGAAGAGCATACCAAAGGGATGTTATTACCAGGGACTTTATTTGAAGAAATGGGTTTTGTTTATTATGGACCTGTTGATGGGCATGATGTGATTGAGTTAGTAAAAATTCTTGAAAACATAAAATCAATAGAAGGACCTAAATTTCTACATGTGGTGACCCAAAAAGGCAAGGGGTATAAACCTGCCGAAAAAGACCCCTGTGGTTATCACGCTGTACCTGTGTTTGATTTGCAAAAAGGCGTTGTACCCGTAAAAAAAGCACCCACTCCAACCTATACCCAAGTCTTTAGTCAATGGCTCTGTGATATGGCGGCTGAAGATCATCGTCTAGTCGGTATTACCCCAGCAATGCGAGAAGGCTCAGGATTGGTTGAATTCTCTGAAAAATACCCCGAGCGGTATTATGATGTAGCAATTGCTGAACAACATGCTGTAACACTAGCAGCAGGAATGGCATGTGAAGGATTAAAACCTGTGGTCGCTATTTACTCTTCTTTTTTACAACGCGCTTATGATCAATTAATTCATGATGTGGCGTTACAAAACTTAGCCGTTGTTTTCGCCATTGATAGAGCGGGATTAGTCGGAGCCGATGGCGCGACTCACTCTGGAAATTATGATTACTCTTATTTGCGTTGCATTCCTAATATGATTGTCATGGCACCTTCTAACGAGAATGAATGTCGGCAAATGCTATATACCGCCTTTTTGCAATCATCACCAACCGCAGTGCGTTATCCAAGAGGCAAAGGGGTTGGGATACAGCCTAAAAAGCAAATGCAGACAATTGAAATTGGCAAAGGAGAGGTTTTACAGCAAGGAAGTCGCATTGCCATTTTATTATTTGGCTCACTTCTACATGTTTGCACGGCGGTGGCAGATAGTTTGTCTGCAACTTTAGTGAATATGCGTTTTGTAAAGCCATTAGATGAAAATTTATTAATAGACATAGCACAGACACATGAAGTCATTGTTACGGTTGAAGATAATGCGATTAAGGGGGGGGCAGGGAGTGGTGTTAA
Source organism: Thiotrichaceae bacterium (assembly GCA_027008665.1). GTDB lineage: Bacteria > Pseudomonadota > Gammaproteobacteria > Thiotrichales > Thiotrichaceae > JAGLBW01. The sequence continues at coordinate 3,722 of JALVEA010000126.1, forward strand.
TGAGTTTTTACTAACACAAAAGGTTAATGCAGCCATACTCAATTTAGGTATACCTGACAGCTATCTTGAACATGCCGAACGAGAACAGCAATTAGCATTAATTGGCTTAGATGTTGATGGTATTCTTGAATCCATTCGCTTATTTGAGCAGTCATTTACAGAATCAAACGTGCTATTACAAAAAGGAGTGTTGCTTGCCTCTTAAATAATAGAGACTGTGCAAGTATTTCCAGAATATATATGATACTTGCACAGTCTCAATAGCTTCGTTACTATCCGTCTGCTCCTTATCCGTTCCTCCCTTTAGAATCCTTAAAATAATGCCTGCTAAGTACACTTTAAAAATAATAACTGATTTTGCCTCTGCTCATACCCTTCGTGATTATCCAGGAGCCTGTAGCCGTTTGCATGGGCATAATTGGAAAGTAGAAGCAGAAGTCATTGCAACAGAGCTGAATGAAATCGGTATGGCAATCGATTTTAAAGCGATTAAAAAGGCAGCGCGTGAGATAGCGGCTAGATTAGATCATTACTATCTGAATGATTTAGAACCCTTTCAAAAGATTAATCCAACCGCAGAAAATATAGCTCGGTATTTTTATCAAGAGTTAGCTAAAAAAATAAATACTAATAATATCAAAGTTTCTTGTTTGACCCTTTGGGAAACAGAGCGTGCCTGTGTCTCTTATAGCGAAGATTAAGTTTGATCTATGATGTTAGATGATTTAGTGTTATCTTTTTTAAAATAGAATTAATCTATTTGATTAGCTTTATTTATATCGGCTACTCCCATTAAGCTGTGATTTATCTCTCTTTGGTTACAGTATAATATTAGAGGCTGATAATAAATACTATAAGGGGTTTCAATGCTTCCACAAAGAACACTAAAAAAGATTGTTAAGACCGTTGGTATCGGTTTGCATTCAGGTAAAAAAGTTGAATTAGTTTTACGTCCTGCTGCTGCTAATACTGGGATTGTATTTCGCCGTGTTGATCTTGATCCTATTGTCGATATAAAGGCCGATGCGGATGCGGTTGGCGAAACCATACTAAGTACGACATTAGTTAAGGACGGAGTTAAAATATCCACCATTGAGCATATTATGTCAGCTTTTGTTGGTTTGGGAATTGATAATGCCTATGTTGATCTTAATGCGGTCGAAATTCCTATTATGGATGGTAGTGCGGCACCTTTTATTTTCCTCATCCAATCAGCAGGTGTTGAAGAACTCTTTAGTCCAAAGAAATTTGTAAAAATAAAGAAGCCGATAACATTTAAAAATAAATCAGGTTGGGCCAAATTAACGCCTTATGATGGTTTTAAAATTTCCTTTGAAATTGATTTTGATCATCCAGCTGTTAGAAAAACACGTCAATTTTTGTCATTAGATTTATCCAAGCAATCCTATGTAAGAGAAGTTAGTCGCGCTAGAACCTTTGGTTTTATGCGTGATGTTGAATTATTTCGCTCAAAAAATATGGGGTTAGGAGGAAGTTTAGCCAATGCCATTGTGCTTGATGATTTTCGTATCTTAAATCAAGATGGTTTACGCTATGAAGATGAATTTGTAAAACACAAAATGCTGGATGCAGTAGGGGATCTTTATACCTTAGGTCATGGCATTATTGGTGCATATCATGGTTATAAATCAGGTCATGCGATTAATAATCTTTTATTGCGTGAATTATTAGCCCAGCAAGATGCATGGGAAATTATAACACTTGATCAAGAAAAGGAAGCCCCCGTATCATTTGTTAAAGATTATGCATTTGTTTAAGATTTCTTAATCGAGTCTAGATTAATAGGTTTGTTTTGTACTGATCAAACCTATCTACTAGGGTCTTTGTGAACTAATCCCTCTTTAGTGACTTGATACGCTTTGCCAAAGCCTTGCACAAAATTCCCTGATTGTATTTCTAACTTAAAAAGGATGAAATCAGGCAGGGTACGCAATAAACTCATAATAGGCGTAAAACGTAGTTCAAATAAATCTAATAAAGCCGCATAGTTCGAATCATCTTTTTCAATCACGCTACAATGACAAAAGTAACTGACCCGCTTACGAGCAAATATTTGTCTTGCATCCTGCTCATCTTCTATCAACAAAATAGAGCATTGTGGATTGCTTAAGAGATCATTTGTATGAGAGGCTAATTGACTGATAAAAATATAAAAATCACCTTTTTCATCTAGGATATAAGGTGCATAGCTTCCATTAGCTTGTCCATCTGTAGATAAGGTTGATAAGAAAAGACTTTGTAGCGTTTGATGCAATTCACCTAAGGCATCTTTAGCTGATTTTTTCATCTTAATATCCCTGAGAATAATGGGTAGTAGAGTAGCCACTTTATAGGCATTTTGTTACAAAATTTAACTTTTTAAATTAGTTGAGATGCCCTTTAAATACAAATGCTTATAAAAAAGATCCATTTTTTCATTAATTGATGACTATGCAACAGGGTAATATTATTGCATTATAATATAAATGGTAGCAATTTAAGGACAAGTGGTTTGTTCAATTAATGGTCATTTTTTATTTCAAAAGGAGTTTTTTATGTCTCAAACGGTTCGTCACTCATTACAACTTCAAATTGATCAACTTACACGAGAAATATTAAATGCTACCGAAAAAGCATGGGAAGCACAAAAGAATAAACAATTAAAACAGAATACTTTTTGGTTAGATGAGAAAAGAAAATTAAGTGAAGAAAGAACAAAGCTACAAAAAAAACTACACCAGACACCTAGTGAAGAAAGTTCTATCAAACCACGAACAGGTCAGGAAATAAAAGAAAAAATAGTTAGTTTAAATAAAATGGCACAAGCAGCTGATAAAAATATGCGTCGTGCTTTGGCTGAGAAACAACTCTCACAGGCTAATACTTATTTACGTCAAAGAAATCAATTTAATTCTGAAGTAAGGCATCTGAATGAGTTATTAAACCCTACAACGCCTGCAATAAAACCAAAGAAGCCTAAGTTATTAAGTCACAAAGAAATAAAAGATAAAATAAAAAAATATAATAAAAAAGCATTAGAAGCTGATACACAAATGCGGATAGCATTGAAGGATAAGAAGTTAGAAAAGGCAAATGAGCTACTACAACAAAGAAACTATCTTAACGCTGAAGCAAAAAAATTAATGGCATTGCTTGAAAACCCAAGCAATACTAATAATGAAAAAACCGCAACGGCAATAGAAAAAAGAGAAATACTTCCAATTAAAACATTAGTTGATAGGAATGAAAAAAAACCAGCTAAAACAGAGTCTAAAGAGACTGATCAAAAAGAAACATCTATTGCACCATTAAGCAAAACAGAGTTGAAAAATAAAATATGTGAATATAATAAAAAGGCACAACAAGCTGATAAAGAAATGCGAATTGCTTTGAGTGAGAAAAAATTATTAAAAGCCAATGAATTACTACAGAAACGCAATCAGTTTAATACTGAGGCAAAAGAGTTATTAAAACAGCTTAAAGTACCTATAACAACAGATTCAGCCAGACAAAACATAACACCTATTAAGAAAAAAACTGTAAGTCGTAAAGAATTGAAAAAGAAACTAAAAGATGCGAATCGTAGAGCATTAGATGCTGATAAGGCAATGCGTATTGCATTAGAAAAAAAACAATATAAAAGAGCCAATGAATTATTAAAACGAAGAAATCGTTTTAATGCTGAGGCAAGAAAAATAAACTTACTGTTGAATCCAGTTATTTCTACAGAAATGCGCACTAACAAAGAAAAAATAGATTCTTCTGAAACTAAAATAACAGATAAAAAACTTTCACAAGGATCAAATATTAGCAAAAAAGAAGAAGCCCCTATCAAGAAAAAATTAGCAAAAATTCAAGGTTTGGTGACGACAAAGGTAAATTCAATAGATAAAAAACAAACTTCATTCGCAACAAAAATTGCAGAAAAGACTATTGGCTACCGACTTGGATTTATTAAATTTTTTTATAAAAGACGTGAACTGCAACAAGAAATTATTGCGGCACAAAAAAATTCCTCTTCACCTAATAATGATCAGCTTATCCGTTTAAATAATGAATTAAAACAACATTTAAAACATCCTCCTAAAGCTTATGTGGAAGATCATGCGCATAATGAGATTATTTTACATTTGCTTGATAAAGTTGATGAGCGAGGTATTGCCTATTTTAATTTTCCTGAAATTACCGCTTCAACGATTGGTGCACCTTTAAAGCAATTAAGAAATCAGCAAGATCTGAAAGATTTTATACAAAATTATACAAAGAAAGAACAAAAGTCTGGTAGTGGAAAACGGGTGCTTTCAAAATATTTTATTCGTGACATTATGCAGGTTAAAGCTCCGCTAACCATTTGTGATCTTGTGTTAGAAGATGCAATTATGGACAGTGCAACGGTGAAAAATGGTTTTGTTAATTTATTTGATAAAATAGTTGATGATGCCAATCAAGAAATTATTAGATTACAAGATGAAAGCGATGATCCATTAATGCCAAAGGTATTGCGACCGATTGGACGCTTTGATTGCGTTGGACATCGTGATGCAATTCAGTTAATTCCCCCAATGCAAAATGGAATTGATCAATTCTCTGGTGCTATTTTATCGGATACAACAGTTCAAGATAACATTATTTCATCAACAGCGAAGCTACAAGGGATCTTCTCAACCGATGGCGCTTTTAAAAACCTAAAAATTATTAATAATCAAATTCACACTGAAGGATCACATAAAATCTGTATCCTTGGACTATTAAGTGGTGAAGTCACTCAAAATACAGATTTAAATGGCGAAGCAGTTGAGATTAAAATTCAACCCTTACGCTTAGGTGGAGGTACACCGATCACCAACTTCTTTATCTTAGGGTTTTCAGAAGGATGCTCTTATCAATATGGTTACATCAAAGGTGTTTCAAATACTGAGGTTGATAGGCGTAGCAAAAAAGTAGTGCGTGGCAAAGGCTATGATCAAAGAAAATACCTGCTTGATTTTAATATGGATCGTTTTATTGAGTATTACCGTAACCACGCTAAGTTACGGGGACGATTTGAAGCAATTAAAGATTGTGTAGAAAAAATGCTAAAAGAAGGCGATGCAGTCAGATGCAACGCCGCTTCTCTTGAAGCACTTGAAGAAGGAGCAAGTCTAAAAAAAGCCACACAGATAGCAAAAGCAAACTGATCGTTTAGCTACCTCCTTATCTTTAAAATTCAACCCTTTATAAGTAACCGTATTGTACTCCTTCCTTGATTAGGAGTATTTAGAGGACTCGAAACGTCACTCAATAGAATAGTCCCGTTTTTTAAGAAGGCGTTTCTATTTCTTTATTTGCGTAATAGAAATCGGCTAATAGTTTTAATACCTTTCCCAAATCTAAACCGTAGGGTGGATAAGTGTGTAAGGCATCTATCCCAATATGTTGATTTTGTTAGATATGATATCGTTTATCCAGCTTGTAAATTACGATTGAGGAGGGTATTAAGTTTAAAACACCGTTTACAACCCCTTTGTTTCAAGGAATGAAATAATGATAAGCAATAACGTAACACATGCTAATAATACTTTACAAAATCAAACCACTAAACAACAAATACCGGCTAACAGCTTAGGTGCGATGCCATCGACTCAAGCTAAGCTCTCAACATTACAGCAAAATGTTGTGCCATTAGTTAAAAACACACTTTCGCAATTAAAGCAACAGCAAGTGGTACAAAATAATATTGTTGGCACAACAGGGCATGATGTTTTATCTGCGAATTCAACATCAAACCTATTAGATGGTGGTTTAGGTTATGATTTGGCAATCCTTCAAGGAGAGACTGATGATTATGATATCAGCATTAGAACCGTGTCTTCTCAGGCAGGCTCACCCCCTCAGACGACTTTTGTTTTTACTGATGAAGAGACAGGAAGAGAAATTGTTGCAAAAAATATCGAAAGTTTTCGGTTTGATGATACCGAACTCACCGCAGCAGAGTTAAGGGAATATATAACCGATATTGATCTTCCAGAAGAACTTGATCTCAGTGATGAAATGCACGATAAGCTAGATCAATATTTTAGCAAAAATACAGCAAATAGCACAATAATGTACGATTACACGGTACTCGATAGTGATGGCAGTGGAGAACTCAATAAGGGCGATATGGTAAGGCTATCGGTGACGAGTCAGGGGGATAGTTATCTTGTGGAGCATATCTTAACACAACAAGATATTAACTCGATTTTAAACAACAGCAATCCACTTTTAGATATATCTAATGGTGTTTCAGAGGCACAAAAATCTCGTTTAAATAATGCCATTTTTCCACAAAATATTAATCATTCCTTTGGTGCAAAACCAACAATGACACAGCTAACAGATAGCGATAACAACAATCAACTATCTGTAGGGGATTTAATCACCATCCGTCGTTATAATGACGTAACACAAAGCTTTGACACCAGTACCGAAACGCTGACACAAGCCCAATTAGATCGCTATCTTGCAGGTGAATCCTATACCATTAATAGGGGACAACCTTTAATATTAACGGATGAACAACAAGCGGCTATTAGCGCTCGCTTTACTCGTGTACCCACTCCACACCTTCAAGATGCACGAAACATCGCTTATACTGGTATAACAAACGACACCAATGGGGATGGTCAATTAAGTGAGGGGGATATCGTCGAGCTACGCTATCTGCGCGTCTTTAGTATACAGCCTCCTAATCAACCTGTTGATCATATTCTAACGGCTGAGGATATTATCGCAATTAATGAAGACCGCAGTAATCCATTACTTAATATATCTAATGGACTCTCCGATGAACAACGAACTCGACTAAGCTATGTACTTGATATTGATACAAATAGCAATAATAACCCAAGCAATAGCATTGTCTATGTTTTTGATGCTAACAAGGATGACAAAATATCAATTGGTGACGTTGTAGCCGTTAGAACAACCTTCACCATCACAGGAGGACCGAGAAAAGGAGAGACTACTTCACAACTTTTCTTCTACCCTCTAAACCAACTTCATATTGATAAATTTCTCTCTAACAATGGCATTTAAGAGATAATGGAAACCTCTTTGCTAAAATCCGGTGAAAACCGATACTTATGAGATTATGCAAGTAGTCTGGGATAAAACAAATACAAAGAAAAAATCTTTGCCTCGTTTTTATGTTGGTACGCATAAGGAGGAGGTGAAAACCATCAATACGATGGGTAATAGTTGAAATACTAAAATTAAATGCTAGAAATTTACTTAAATAAAGGTAAATCAATTGCTGAAATTTTATCGTAATTCTTTGAATATAAAAAATAATTTTATATCCGTAGTTTTATAGGCATAATCTCAAAAACAATAGATAGAAGACATATGATGGATAAATTTATAGCTCTTATGCACCCTGATGCCAAGAGAATGGATGAAATTAATTATTATCGTAGTCAAGCTTCAGAGTTATATGATGTGACAAAAATAGACAAACCTGTTTTTATTCAATCTAGTGATGGTACAGGGTTTGGTAAGAGTTATGGAGTCCTTAAAAAATACATTGAAAGTATTGATCCAAAGGCAAATCATAAAAATGGATTCAATAATATGTGTTTTATTACACCACAAAAAGCACAGTTTGAATTCGATCAAAGTTTGATTAAGGAAGCACATCAAAAAGGAATCGAATTTGTCAGTTTTTTAGCACAAAAAGATATGACCGATCTTGATTTTGAGAGCTGGGTTGTTGATCCTAGTAATAAAAAAATAAAGAATGATAAACGTTATAAAAATTGGATAGATCAAAAGAAAAAATGTGACAAGGCATTAGAAAGAGAGCTATCTCGACTTAAACAAAGCATCAATGGAGTTAGATCATTAAAATATCGCATAGAACAAGAGAAAAAAAATCCTGATGCAGACAGTTTTGATGACTTAGAAAAACAACTTGATATGCAATTTTGGCATATGCACAAGGTACTTTCTAAGCTTGGTTTAGCTGCATTAAATGGAAATGATCATCCTATAAAATTGCATGATATGCTTAAAGCAACAAAGGGAATTGATGCTTTACGTAAAGAAATAATTAGTCATTGTTTTCCTTTTCTAATTGCCATGATTAAACCTTGTGTGTTGCTGGCAACAACACATAAATTTGACCAAAAGATTGCTCTTCCTGTGATTAATAAGAATAAGATTTACACTGTTAAATTTTATCCTTTTGATTTTATACTTGGAGGAAAGATATATCCTAAGGAAAATAATACGGGTGATTTTGCAAGTAAACCACATACTGAACAAATAAAATTTTTAAAAGAAGATTTTTTTACTATTGATGAAAAAAATGAGTTTCGTAAAAAAAATATCACCTTTACCTTAGTACTTGATGAAGTACATAATGCCTATAATATTTTTTCTGACTCTGCCAATGTATCCTTAATTACACCTGAAATTCAATTGGCTCATGTTTTTGCGGGCATTTATAGAATATATCAGCAAGTAATGGGAATGGATGATAATGAAGAACAAGAAGCCCCTTTTTATACTGAAAAACGAGAATTCATTAGCAATATTGAAAGCAATCTAAAGAAAGAATGTGAGTTATCCGCAAATCAGAACTTGAAAAGTATATTAAATATTTTTATAGGCAATGTTGATTTTATTCAAATAAAACGAGGTGATGTTGAACAGGTTATAAACCTTACCCGTAATGCATTTTGTTTTACTCCAAAACTTTATTTCAATGAACAAGGGCTAAAAAAAGTACGTCTCAAAGTAGTTTATGGACAAGGTAGTTGTCAACTCTACCACACCGTTGAAAAAGATAAAAACCCATCCTTATATGATATTTACCAAGTCACTATGTCTGTCTTGGGAGCTGCTGCAAAAATAAAAAGTGGCTCTGAATTTTTAAAATCATTGGGGCAAAATAATGATAACAGTCAAAACTACCCACTGTATAAATTTATTACTCGAGCACGTTCAGTTGCTAGCGAAATAGAGTATATGTTTGAACGAGGTTCAAAGGATGAAAAATTAATAATTGATCATTTTTTTACTTATTTTCAATCAAAGACTGTTTTTTCTATACGGCAACAAAAGCAATTAGAATTCAAAGATACCTCATTGGAGAATTTAACCTATATTAATTTCACCTTAGATTTAATCAAAGAACAGCCCGAAGTATCACTTTTACGTATTTTATATAATACTAAAAATAGCGTGATTGCTTTGAGCGCAACCAGTGGTATTTCTGGCAATATTTTGGGACAATATAATCATGGTTTTTTAAAAAAATATTGT
>JALVEA010000127.1 GCA_027008665.1 Thiotrichaceae bacterium
CCAATCATTAAGAAACCTGCACAAAATAAAGGCAGTTCAAACAAACAATGCGTATCCCTCGTTTTTACATTCAGCAAACCCTACAACTGGGTTTAGAAATTAATTTGCCCGATGCTATTCATCGCCATGCTATTCAAGTTTTACGCCTCAAGACAGAGCAAAATTTGATTTTCTTTAATGGTGAGGGTGGAGAATACCTAGCCAAATTAAACTTGATCAAAAAACGCCAATCAAAAGCAATCATTATCTCCTTTAACGCGGTTAATCGAGAATCCCCTCTTGATATCACCTTAGCAATTGCAATGATTAAACAGGATAAAATGGATTTTGCGATCCAAAAAGCCGTGGAAATGGGGGTTACAAAAATACAACCACTGTATACTAAGCGTAGTGTGATTAAGCTTAAAGCGAATCGTTTAGAAAAAAAATTAGCGCATTGGAATGGCATTATCACCGCAGCTTGCGAACAATCAGGACGCACATTAAGACCCAAAATACACCCTCCCACCCCACTTGACTTGTGGCTACAAACGCCCTGCATTGGACTACGGCTTGCGATGCTACCTGAAAAATATCCCCCTATTAGCAAGCTATCCCCGCCAGAAACACAAAAAATAGTCCTTATTGTTGGTCCGGAAGGTGGCTTTAGCGATTCAGAAGTGGATTTACTCTTATCCTCTCATAGCAAAGGAATACAATTTGGCCCACGTATTTTACGAGCAGAAACCGCCGTCATTGCAGGGCTTGCTTTATGTCAGCAACAATGGGGGGATTTTTGATGTCCTCTGAGCTATTGGCTATAGTCATAAATCATCTTTCTATTAGTATCAATATTACTTCAAGAACTATTTCTTCAATCTAGACTCAATAGGTTTAGTACTGGGAAGTACTCCTCATGGCTAGTAATCTCTAAAAATAAAATAGCAAGATGGAAATGGACTATGCTGTTCTTTGGTGGGAATACATCGGTCTCTCATTGCCCTATAAAACAATGTTTTATAGGGCGATTATTTTACCGCCTTTTTCATTAACGATAAACTTCTAATTTTTTCACAGAGGAGATAGCAATAGGTATTGTTGCAACACCTCCTTGTAGAGTCTGTTTAACAATAAACTCCTCATTTTCAATGGTACTTAATAATCCCTCTAAAACATGACCATTATTTCTTAATAAACGCACTCTATAACCAATCGCGCCATTAGCCCGCTGAACACTTACCAACTGAAATTTAGGTGCATTATAAGCTTGTTCCCGTCTCTTTTTTTGCCTTTCAAGTGCTGCTATCACTTTTTCACTTAATAAATCCTGATCTGTTAGCAATACTTCCTCTTCATATTCTTCTTCTTCCTCAGCAACCGTTACGATACTCGTGTTATCAAGTAGCAAACCTGCATCAGATGCAAGACTAATAATAGTTTTGTCCAAAGGCTTCCCTACCGATATAATCACCATAACCATTGCAATCACGCCAACAGAAATGACGGTTATATTAGTTGTAATTGCAGCCGCCCAATTCATTTTATTCAAAACTTTATAAACAAACGTAAAAATAACAAAGGGAATAAAATAGGTTAAAACGAGGGTAATTGTTTGATCTAATCCAATAAAATTCAACCCTACAAGCACCACAATAGACAGCAGCAAACTCACCGACCATGCCATTAAAACCCATACTGTATCCGCTTTTTTTGCCCCCATTAACGTTGCAAAAAAACTAGTAATCCAGAGCGTTATTAAAAACGCTAGAATAGAAAAAGGAATCTCAAACATTTCCATAATATAACCCTATTTATCATTTTTTTTTATTTGTAAAAGAATCGACACGCTCCTAAATGAGAGTAGATAATAAAAGGCTCAATATCTCAATTATAAACCGATGAATGAAACCCATCCTCCTTAGGAGGTTTTACTTAATTCCCCAAATTCCCATTTGAAAACACACTAATTTATGCAAAGCTAGTGCACACCTTTAGCGCATCTCGTAAAACAAATGCACTCATTTATGCCATATATATTAATAATAAATCACGACAACCAATTGAAAATAATAATAATATTAATACTGGCACAGTATTTGCTAATCCTTGCTAAACATATCCCTTAAATTTATAGGAGCTAGTCATGTCATTTCAAGCGGGGTCAGATCGACTTAATATTTTTGCCTTTGGTAAGGCAAATATTCGCACCCTTCATTATACGTGGTTTGCCTTTTTTATGACCTTTGTCGTCTGGCTAGGGCTAGGACCAATGATGCCATTTATAAAAGAAGCATTAGCGCTAACTGATCAACAAGCAAAGGTATTATTAATTCTTAATGTTGCCATGACCATTCCCGCTCGCATCATTGTGGGAATGCTGGTTGATCGGCTGGGGCCTAAAATCATGTTCAGCAGTATTCTAATACTCGGTGGCTTGATCAGCATTGTCTTTGCATGGGCAGATAGTTACCAAACCTTAGCCATATTACGTTTTTTATCAGGTTTTATTGGTGCAGGTTTTGTGGTCGGTATTCGCATGATTGGTGAATGGTTTCCCGCCAAACAAACGGGCATAGCACAAGGGATTTACGGTGGCTGGGGGAATTTTGGTTCCGCAGGGGCTGCTTTAACCTTACCTTTTATCGCCATGAACTTCGCAGGTGATAACGGCTGGCGTTATGCAATCACTATAGCCAGTATCGCTGCCATTTCTTATGGTACGTTGTATTATTTTTTAGTCAGTAACACCCCTAAAGGCTCGACCTATTTTAAACCTAAAAAAACAGGGGCAATGGAAGTCACCAGCGGGGCTGATTTAGTGCTGTATATGCTAATGAACATCCCGCTCTTCCTCGCTTTAGCTGTACTGACATGGAAATTATCCCCTTTCAATATGGGGCTAATCGACACCACAACCACCTATGCGATTTATCTGATGCTTGCCTTTATTTACTTGCTTCAAATCTGGAAAATTTGGCAAGTCAATTCGCATATTCTTAAAGAAGCTGTTCCTGAAATGCAACGCTATAAATTCAAGCAAGTTGCAATATTAGACTGGGCTTACCTTGTCACCTTTGGAACAGAACTTGCCGTTGTCTCCATGCTTGCCATGTTCTATGTTGAATGGTTTCAATTACCTAAAGTAACCGCCGCCTTATTAGCAGGAATCTATCCCTTTATTAATCTATTCGCCCGTCCCGGCGGTGGTTGGATCAGTGATAAATTCGGTCGAAAACTCACCCTAATGATCGTCTTCACAGGCATCACCGCCAGCTTTCTTACTTTAGGATTTGTTAGCAAAGAATGGTCTATTATCATGGTCGTTGGCATGACTATAATCGGCGGCATCTTCTCCAAAGCAGGCTCAGGCGCAGTGTATGCAATGATTCCTTTAATCCAACGACGCATGACAGGGCAAATAGCAGGGATGGCAGGCGCTTTTGGCAATGTCGGCGCAGTGATATTTTTAACTACCAATTCACTGGTTAGCTACGATCAATTCTTCTTCTTTATCGGCATCGTCTCCGCCGTTGTACTCACTCTTATTGTTATTTTCTTAGAAGAACCCAAAGGACAAATAGCCGAAGTCATGCCTGATGGAAGCGTTGAAATGATAGATGTAAAATAAATTTAGCTGAAGCTTTCACTCTTGATATTTTTGATAAATTAAATGCAATTATTACAGCTAGTTAATAGTTATGTATCTCTATGATAAATAACAATTTATTTCCCATTTGCTTGAAAGCTCCCCCCCAATATGGGTTACACAATAACAATTAACATAAAACACAAACA
>JALVEA010000128.1 GCA_027008665.1 Thiotrichaceae bacterium
CTTGTTGTAACGCCTCTGCTAGTTTTTCAGGTGAGAAAGCAATTTGTTCCCGTATGGAAACAGGAGCAGTTTTGTGATTGACACCGATAACGACAATTGACATAGAAAGGGGATTAATTAGCAAATGATTGAGGGTAAGGATTCTCTGATAGCTTGTCTAATATTACAAGCCTAATCAGTAGTTAGGCAGAAGAAATCTATTATACACAAAAAAGCCCGAGATTATTTATCGGGCTTTTTGATTATCTATGATTGATGTTTTGGTCTTTAGTTTTTATTTTGATCGATAATCTTGTTTTCTGTAATCCAAGGCATCATTTCACGCAATTTCGCACCGACGACTTCAATACCATGTTCTGCATTTAAACGACGTGCGCCTGTCATTGAGGGGTAGTTTGCTTGTCCTTCAAGGATGAAGCGTTTTGCGTATTCACCTGATTGAATATTATCAAGTGCTTCTCGCATGGCGCGACGTGATTCTTCATTGATGATCTTAGGGCCTGTCACATATTCACCGTATTCAGCATTATTTGAAATAGAATAATTCATATTTGCAATGCCGCCTTCGAACATTAAATCAACAATTAATTTAAGTTCATGTAGGCATTCAAAATACGCCATTTCTGGTGCATAGCCTGCATCAACTAATGTTTCAAAACCTGCTTTAACCAGTTCAACAGCGCCACCACAGAGAACGGCTTGTTCACCAAAGAGATCTGTTTCACATTCATCACGGAAAGTTGTTTCAATAATAGCAGTACGACCACCGCCAATGCCTGAGGCATAGGATAGAGCAATTGCTTTTGCATTGCCTGATGCATTTTGCTCGACAGCGATTAAATCTGGAACACCGCCACCGCGTACAAATTCAGAGCGCACGGTATGACCGGGTGCTTTAGGGGCTATCATAATCACATCAAGGTCTTTGCGTGGTATGACTTGATTATAAATAATGGAAAAGCCATGCGCGAAGGCTAAGACAGCACCGTGTTTGATATTTGGCTCTATTTCATTTTTATAAAGAATAGATTGAAATTCATCAGGGGTAAGGATCATAACTACATCAGCACCTGCAACGGCGGTTGCAACGTCTGCTGTTTTTAGACCATAGCCTTCTGCTTTGGCAATAGAAGTAGAGTTTGGGCGCAATCCAACGGTAACATCAACGCCTGAGTCTTTAAGGTTGGTTGCATGTGCATGACCTTGAGAGCCAAAACCAATAATGGCAACTTTCATCCCTTGAATGATGGATAGATCGCAATCTTTATCGTAATAAATATTCATTTTTTTTTATAGTTCCTTACTATTTGTTTTCTAATGTTTTGTTTCCACGAGATATGCCCATACTACCTGAGCGGACGAACTCAAGAATGGTATGATCGTTGAGTGCATCAATAAAAGCATTTAATTTAGCTCTATTACCCGTGATTTCAATGGTAAAGGTTTTACTTTTAACATCAATAATGCGCGCTCGGAAGATATCAGCCATGCGTTTGATGGCACTATAAGCATTCATATTATCGGCAGAGACCTTTATGAACATCATTTCACGTTCAACATGGTCAAGTTCGGACAGGTTTTTCACTTTGACGACATCGATTAACTTATTTAACTGTTTTATGATTTGCTCAACAATATCACTATTGCCATGCGTTACTAATGTCATTCGTGAAAGGCTTTTGTCATTGGTTGGGGCAACCGTTAATGATTCAATATTATAGCCACGGGCAGAAAACAAGCCAGCAACACGCGATAATGCACCTGCTTCATTTTCCATTAAAATAGAAATTACATGACGTTTATCTTTGTCTTTATTCATACTAGCCTCGCTATACTAGAATCATTTCATTTAGACCTGCACCTGCAGGAATCATCGGATAGACGTTTTCTTCTCGTGTTGTAATGAAGTCCAAAAACACTAAACGGTCTTTTTGTGTTAAGGCTTCTTTTAGTGCATCTTCAACATCAGATGTATTGGTTATTTTTAATCCAATATGACCATAAGCTTCAGCAAGCTTAATAAAATCAGGCATGGCATCAAAATAAGACATGGCATAGTTTCTTTGATAAAAAAATTCTTGCCATTGTCTGACCATACCTAAATAACCGTTATTTAGTGAAATAATATTAATGGGAAGTTGATATTGCTTACAGGTTGCAAGTTCTTGAATGCACATTTGAATACTGCCATCCCCTGTAATACAGGCAACATCAGCTTCAGGGTGTGCGAGTTGAACGCCCATTGCCGCGGGTAGACCAAAGCCCATCGTGCCAAGACCACCCGAATTAATCCAGCGGTTGGGTTGGTCAAATTTATAATATTGTGCTGCCCACATTTGATGTTGCCCAACGTCGGAGCAGACATAGGAATTTCCTTGGCTTACTTCCCAGAACTTTTGAATAACAAATTGGGGTTTTATTTTGTTGCCTTCGTTATTGTATTTTAAACAATCTGTGGCACGCCATTTATGAATCTTCGCCCACCATACGGCTAATGCTTCGGGGTCTGGTTGATCGCCACGTAATTCAAGTTCTTTGGTTAGCTTTTCTAAAACGTATTTGACATCACCAACAATGGGGATATCGACTTCAATATTTTTGGAAATAGAAGCAGGGTCAATATCAATATGAATGATCTTTGCATTGGGGCAAAATTTGGCTAAATTACCCGTCACACGATCATCAAAACGCGCTCCAATAGCAATAATAAGATCGGAATTATGCATGGCTAGATTGGCTTCATAAGTTCCATGCATACCCAACATACCAACAAATTGAGGATCGGTGGCAGGATAAGCGCCCAGACCCATTAGGGTATTAGTGATAGGAAAATTGAGTTGGCGAGCGAAATCAGTCAATTGCTGTGAAGCACCCGACATAATAACCCCACCACCTGTATAGAGAATAGGCTGTTTTGCATCTAACAACATATCCACTGCGCGACGAATTTGTCCTATATGTCCTTTTAGCGTTGGATTATAAGAACGCATATTGAGAGGGATAGAATAATCAAATTCGCATTTGGCATTATCATCAGTAATATCTTTAGGAATATCAACCAGTACAGGACCAGGGCGACCTGTAGTGGCAATAAAAAAGGCTTTTTTAATTGTCTCTGCTAAATCCTCTACTTTATTAACAAGGAAACTATGCTTAACACAAGGGCGAGTAATGCCGACAATATCCACTTCTTGAAAGGCGTCATTGCCAATCAGCGCACGGGGAACTTGTCCTGTAAAGACGACGAGGGGGACTGAATCCAAATAGGCATCGGCAATACCTGTGACCGCATTTGTTGCTCCAGGACCTGACGTGACAATTGCTACTCCTGGTTTATCGGTTGACTTTGCATAACCTTCCGCCGCGTGGATTACTCCTTGTTCGTGGCGAGCTAGAATATGCTTGATTTCACCATCAGCTTCCGCCTTTTCAAGTTCATCGTACAAAAAAAGTACGGCTCCACCCGGATAACCAAAAATGGTTTCTACATTCTCAGCCTTTAGACACTCTACAAATATCTGGGCACCGGTAAGTTCCACTGTATTACTCCTACTAGTATTCTGACCTTATTGTCAGAATTTGAAAAGCCTGACATCATAATATGAAATAGAATGAAATACACCCTCATAATTTCTAATGTCTTTTAAGAAAATTTTTTGCTGTTTTTTGCGTTAAGTTGAGCTGTTATCTGGAGATGCTATAGTTTTTCAGATAAATAATTTTCTGATAAAGGAGTGAAAGCTTCAGCTTTTT
>JALVEA010000129.1 GCA_027008665.1 Thiotrichaceae bacterium
CAAATGCACTATCTAATTTCTGTGCCGCTTCATCTCGAATATGGCGTGCAATTTCAATTGCTGTTTGGATTTGTGATTCTGCAATCCCCATCTGGCGCAGTTTATCCAGTTGACATAAGCCCATATCAGGGTGTTTAGACGCGATACCTGAGGCTAAAGAAATCAATGCGATAATGGATGAATGTAAGGGTGGATTATTGTCTGACATTATGGTCTCCTTAATTTATCTTCATTAGGAAAATGAGCATCACCAAGATAGCGTAATTCAAAGTCTGTCTTGCCCAATGAAAAGTGATGGCTATCAGCATCAATTAATTGATCCGCAAGCTTTATTTTGTCTTTCGCTAAATGCTTTAAACCCAGTTTATCCAAGCGGTTTAGATGATCATCTATATGCTCTGTTTGTGTTTTGCTAGTGCGTAATAAAGCGGTAACGGCAATACCTTTTTTCGCAAAATAAGAGTTGCCCATCCAATGATGATCTTGCGAGCCGATATTAATCACCTGCATAATGGGTTTATCCGTTATTTTTTTTATACTCGCTTCAATCAAAGCCGCCGCCTCTTCTGTAGCCCCAGTGCCGACCAGCAAAACACCTTTTTCTGCTTTAAGCTCAAAAGCAGCGGCAGCGAAGGCGGTAGAGATGCTAGAAAGTAAGCAAGCAATAAATAGAGTAAAACGTAACATCGTATAAAATCCCCAATTAGAATATACGCCATTATATTCACCAAAACATATATAGTACAATTTATTGGCATGGTTCATAACAAGGTAACAAACTCACATTTAAGAGTAGTCATTTGGTATCCTTAATGAAATATCACTAACAATAAAAAAGCCCTTGATACTCAGGATGCAATTCAAGACAAAATTCTTTCACCCCTGCTGGTAACGGGGCTTTTGTCTCTTGTTTAGCTGTTTCCAGCACTGACGAGATAGCTTCAGCAATTTGCTTCATTTCTATTTCTTTTGAATATCTATCTTCCTATCCCCCTTCGCTAATCCCGATTTATAATCTTCGGGCATCTTACTTGAGCAGTGTTTCTACGGCTGATGCTACACCTATGCTTTTCTTACAGTCCGATCTGTTAAATTATTACTCAAGCTTCTGACTTATTGCACTACTATGAGGACTCTGATTCCTGCCCAAACTGTCACCTCACTGAGCAGGTCTCCCCTCTTTTCTCGTTTAACTTTCCGATCATTCCACCTCCAAACACAGTATGCAATCCAGTGACCGCTTACACCATGACAGCGTCACCAGTGAGTTTCAAGCTTCACCATAGAACGGAAGGTTCGCTATCACATACCACCGAAACGAGTTCGTCATCCTGCGGACTGATCTTTCGCTTCCAGTTACTTCCTACTTTGCCTCACGGCAACGCAGTTACTTTCAGCTACAGGGCTATGGCTTTCCCTGACACGGATTTTCACCATGCTAATTAAACGCCTTCGAGGGCGTACTATTCCCAAATTTATTTGGGAAACGAGTAAAATACCCGTCATTGCGAGGAGATTGATTAGCGTAGCTAATCAACGACGAAGCAATCTTTTGGATTTAGCACATAACTTAAAGAGATTGCTAGTGAATCAGTCAATTATAAAAAACTATAAGGAATCAGTATTGTTGCTTGTAATGATTGCTTTAGTATTCTGAATCATAAGCACTTTATTCCCATTAAGAATATCTTCAAATAACTCATTAACTAATGCTCCACGCCAATCGTTTGAGAGCGTTTTGCGTTTTTCTAGCACCATCCTTGCTACTTTTTTGCGTGTTGTGATAACAGCGGGGGTTATATCGAGTTCTTGCGCTCGAATATTCAGGGCAACCATTAGAACATCAATGATTCTATCCTGTGTTGGTGTTGGTTTCTTTCTATAATTTATTTCAGGCCATTCACTTTCAGTTAAAGATAATCCATTCTTTATGCAAGTTAGCCATACTTTATGGTATTTTTTGGTACGTGCGACATTAATTCCGCGCATATTGGCAATCATTGCTAAACTTTTAGGTTGTTGCCTAGCAAGGTCAACTAGTATTTCATCTTTAATGATCCATTTTCTAGGAAGGTTCTTACGTTCGGCTAAATGCTCGCGCCATGCGGCGAGTTCTCTTAAAATAGCCAGTTGTTGACGTTTAAGCACTTGTAAACCCTTTACTTTCTTCCAACGCGTCATGGGATTAATAGCATAGAGTTTAGGATCAGTAAAATGGGCAAAGTCATAATCTAACCAATCTAATCGCCCTAATGAGATGAGTTTGTCACGAATAATAGGGTAAGCCTGTGCAAGATAACGCACATCATCAATGGCGTAGTCTAATTGAGCCTGTTTAAGCGGACGCTTTGCCCAATTAGTGCGTGATTGTGATTTATCTAAATCAACTTTTAGCACTTGCTGCATCAGACGAGCATAGCCTATATGATCGCCATAACCTAAAACAGAAGCGGCTGGCTGGGTGTCAAAGATAGGTTGCGGTACTTTCCCACACAAATAATTGAAAATTTCCAAATCTTGGTGTGCCGCATGGAGTACTTTAATAATTTTCTTATTGTTAAGTAAGGCTAATAATGCAGAAATATCATCAATTTCTAACGGGTCAATACAGGCTAATTGAAGCTCCCCGTCCGTGTTATGCGCTGCAATTTGCACTAAACAAAGTTTAGGGTAGTAGGTACGCTCACGAATAAACTCTGTATCAAGCGCCAGCCATTGACAGTGTTGAATCGATTTTATATAGATTAATAAATCATCTGCCGTAGTGATAACTTGATACACGGATCTTCCTTGAATTAATTGGGATTTTGTATAATCACAATTTCCAAGGATGATGTACAGTAATATTAAGCCAAATACCTTATATAGTCTGTGTGAATTATCCTATCCATCCCTTTTGTTTTGCATCATCATTTATTATCTCATTGATTAATAAAGAATTATATATTTATTGGTATATCGTAATATTCTAATATTTTTCTATTAATTGACATAAATCAAGAGAGAGCGCAAAGTCAATTTATCTATAAAAGACTTCTCCAATCGCTAGGAGATTAGATCGGTGCTTAATTATTAAGATTAACTACCGAGGTATGCAACTTAAAAACCTCATTACTTAGTTAATAGTATAATATTTTCTTTTTACTGATGTTTTTCCCTTGCCATACCACCACAAGCCCACTCACTGAGTGGGCTTTTTTTATACTTCAAAAAAATATGGCACTTACCTTATCATCCTTTCTTAAACTTGCCATTAGCGTCTATAATTCTCCACCCCATCACTAGGAAGCCCCTTCTATGAGTTTTGTTCATCTACGCCTACATACAGAATATTCCCTTGTTGATAGCACTATCCGCATTAAACAACTACTCCCTGCGGTTGAAGCGGGTGCTATGCCTGCGGTTGCAATGACAGATCAAAATAATATGTTTGGCATGGTTAAATTTTACCGTGCGGCAATGGCTCAGGGCTTGAAGCCTATTTTTGGTGTAGATGTCTTACTAGAAGATGAGGAAGATGAAAACCTGCTTTATCATATAATTTTATTGTGTCAAAACAATACAGGTTATCGCAATATTACCAGATTGATCTCACGCGCCTATCAACAGGGGCAAAAATTAGGTATTCCCCGTGTGCAAAAAGAGTGGATTAAAGAAACCAGCGCAGGGGTTATTGCTTTGTCGGGTGGGCGCGATGGTGATGTGGGCTATTCTCTGCTGGCGGATAATCATGACGAGGC
>JALVEA010000130.1 GCA_027008665.1 Thiotrichaceae bacterium
TGATATGCGTCGTGGTCAATCACTCGTCGTGTGGGCAATCCGAGAAGGCCGTCAATGCGCCCACGCCGTTGACACTTACCTAATGGGAAGCACTGATTTACCGCGATAGTTTACGACTCTTCCGTAATTTTCATGGGAGAGTTCTCATTATATTAGAAAATGCTGTTTATTCTCAATTTACAGGTAAGGATGGTCAAACTTAGTTAAAAATACCCTCTCTAATTCGTGGAAAACGCATTGCAATCCCGCTTAACAGCAATGTTTATCTGCACGCTATGTTGCGTCTCATTATAAAAAATGATCAAATTGAAATTCACTGTTTAGCCAATAAAAAGCAAGCGAAACCCTGTGGTACAAAAATAATAGGGGTTGATAAAGGTTGTAGTGAAATATTAGCAGATTCAGAAGGTGATTTTCATGGCGAAGGATTCAACCAATTATTGACACCACTTTCCAATGCCCGTAATGATAAAGAATAAAAAACGCAATAAACTCATTCAGATTGCAAAATAGACTTCATGCCTCGGAGGAGTTAATCCCTAAATCTGGGATGACCGCCCCTTCTGACTCTAGTTTTTTAATATTAGTTGGTAAGAATATTATTATAAATAAATATAGAAAATACAGTAGTTTGAGCTGAGAATGGGCGTTGACAATAAACCGTTCATTCTGTCATTATGACCAATAGTTGTTAATTTTATCGCTTTAATAAATACATCTAATACTAACCGCTTGTATTTTATACACAAACCACTGAGGCTCAAATAAAAATGAAACAAATTATTTTCCAGAGGTCATTATTGATCTCATCTATCTCTGCTATATTGCTTGCACCAGCGGCGTTTGCAACGAATGGTTTGGCCCCCACAGGTCTTGGTCAAGAACATAAAGCAATGGGTGGAGCGGCTGTTGCTAACCCTGTCAATACGATGAGTATGGCAACCAATCCTGCTAGTGCTTCTTTTATTGATGATGGTTGGGATGTAGAGATGGAATTATTTAAACCCAACCGCACCGTTCAACGTAAAGACTTCCCTGGTTTACCAGGTGCTACTTTTAAAGGGGATGAAAAATCAATATTTTTGATTCCAGGGGGCGGTTATAAGCGACAGTATAATGATAAATATGCACTTGGTATTAGTATGTATGGCAATGGTGGCATGAATACTGAATTTAAAACGAGCCCAGTCTTTCCTACAGGCGCTCCTGCTCCTAATCATATCGCACCTTTTAATGCAGGAAGCGGCACTAATTCAGGCGTTAATCTTGAACAATTATTTGTTTCTCCTACCTTGGGAATTAAATTAAACGACAAACATAGTTTAGGTATTTCAGCTAATCTTGTTTATCAGCAATTTGAAGCACAAGGCTTAAAGGCATTAACCCGTAACTCTGGAAACCCAACGAACTTTACGGGTAAAGGGGTAGACTCTGCAACGGGTATTGGGGCAACTATCGGTTGGATGGGCAAAGTGTCAGATAAAACCACATTGGGCGCATCGTACCGTTTAAAAACAAAAATGAGCAAATTTAAAAAGTATGCAGGTTTATTCCCCGATGGTGGGCAAATGGATGTTCCTGCTTCTTTTACGGTTGGCTTTTCAAGCAAAGTCTCACCTAAAACAACTATTGCCGCAGATATACAGCAGATTTATTATTCAAAAGTTGGGGCTATTGGTAATAGCGCACAAACACAATTGCCTTTCGGCTCAAATGACGGCCCAGGTTTTGGGTGGGATGATCAAACCGTTGTTAAAATCGGCGTTAAGCATCAAATGAATCCTAAATTAACCTTAATGGCAGGATATAACCACGGGGATTCTCCTGTTGATGAAAACGATACTTTTTTCAACTCACTCACACCCGCCGTAGTAGAAGATCATTTATCATTAGGCTTTAATTATACGCTGAATAAAAAAGCAAGCATTGTTGGAAGCTATACACATACTTTCAGCAATACTGTTAAAGGTAATGCAGCCAACCCTGTACAACCTCAACCATTTGATTTAACAATGGATCAGGATGCCATCGGGATAGGCTATAGTGTCAAGTTTTAATACTTAAATCAAAGCGAGGCTTGCCTCGCTTTTTTTGTGTCAGAAAATTATCTGGAGGAATTTAAAATGTTTAAAAAGATAAGTTTGGTACTATTAGGGGGCGCTTCATTCACTTTATTCTCCACCGCTACGCTAGCTGGTGAATTTATGAGTGAAGACTGGGCTAAGCAAATCTGTACAGCATGGAATAACGATACTGTACTAACAACACAGTTGACTCAAATGCCGAATGATATGTTTGACAATGAAGGGTATAAATGGATTAAAAATGATGCAGGTAGAGGCTATAAAATCATTACACTATCCCGTCTTGGTTGCAAAACACCAAAGATACAGCTCAATATCGCCGAAAAAGATGGCAAAGCAATATGCACTTATGGCGGCAAACCTGACGGTAAAACATTGAATATGGATGTGGACTATTATATGTATGCAAGCGATACCGATTGGACTTGCATGGGGACAGGAAAATGTGGCGTAATGGGTTCAATGATGACAGGAAAGTTGAAGTTTAAAGGCCCTAAATTAGAAGCCATGAAAGTAATGGACCCTTTCGCAAGCTTCTTAAAACTAACGGGGAAAGTTCCAGCTACCAAAACCGCCTGCAAGAAGTAATCAGTATTAAAGCTATTTAAACAACCCTATGAGGTCGGTGAAACTTGTGAAACCGACCTTTTCTATGCATAGAATGCTGTGTTTCACTGAAAAGCTAAAGCTTTCACTCCTCTTCCTTTGTCTTGATACTAATTGCTGGTAGTGACAGCAGCGTATAAAATAGTTGATAATGAAAAATCCAATAAAATATAAATTATCTTTGAAGTATCTAAAATAATAATGACACAAACAACTGACACCGATAGCAACATCCTTAGCGAAGCTGTTACAAATAGTGGTTCTTACGATATTATTCGTAAGCGTTTAGAGGAGCAGGGTCGCACGCTTATCGAACAAGTCGATGCACTTAATAACGCGCGTTTAGATGAATTTGGTAGTACCGATATGTCGGTGATTGCGCGTTTACGCATTCACACCGAAAATAACTGTATTGCGCGTGATATTGTGCAAGTGGGTAACACTTTATTATTTGGCTATAACGTTTTTATGGGTCTTAAAAAAGAGACGCATATTGATGATGTTTTTATGCTATGTCAACTTATTCGCACTGAAGAAAATGAGCAAGTTAGCTATGATATTGAAACGATTCCCCAGCAAGATACTTTTCTAAATGACCCTAGCTTCGTTGCTGATTTTAATGAGCTTTATACTTATTATAAAAAAGCCCACCTGATTAAACTAACGGTTAAAGACGACAAGCTTTTAGCCGCATTCCAAATCGGGGATCGTATTAGCGATACTCGTGTTTTTCGTTGGGCCATAGATAATGAAGGCAAGCCGACCTATATCGATAATCGAGGCGAGCGTGATATTGCCTTGCCTCCGCCTTATGATTTTGATTGGATTCCAACCACACGCGAAGATTCTGTGCATGGTCGTCATCCACATATGAATATTCTTGATAATGTGTTTGTGGAAACAGTCGGTGGTGATCTCACCATTAAAATTGAGAACAATACTGAAACAGGCAGGGGGATTTATGCAGAACCTGTCGAAGATGTGAATCAATCCTTGGATGATGCGGATATTCAATATGCTGAAATTGGCCCCTTAATTTTATTAAAAATA
>JALVEA010000131.1 GCA_027008665.1 Thiotrichaceae bacterium
AATGATTAATGAAGCCCTTGAAAAAGAGCTTGCAGGTGGTATTCATGCTCTTTCTTTGCATACAATGACACCTGATGAATATTTTGAAAAGGCGGGGGAGGTTAGTGATTCTCCTCAATGCTTGGGAAAAAAACTATAATAATATGTCTAATAATATATCATTATTAATATTTACTTCCTCAAGAAGTTACAAGCAATGAAAAATAAAATGACCTTGGCGGGTTTAAGCGATTTAAATCGCTTCCAAAAAATTTTGCTCATCACTGATGGCACGGTGACAAAATTATTGGAGTATTATTTGGATGAATCAATTAGCGTGCATAAACTTCATGAGGAAATTAGAACAGATGTTAGTCGGTTTCCTGATCATTACCAAATAAAGATCGACTCCCCTGTTAATACCTTACACCGAGAAATTTTTTTACAGGGAGAATCTACAAAACGGAATTGGATTTATGCGAAATCAACTATTTTCATTGAGCAGTTAAAACCTGAGTTTCGCCAAGATCTATTAGAGTCAAATCAACCTATTGGTAAGTTATGGATAAAATATCGTCTGGAAACTTATAAAAGTATTTTATTAATACAAAAAGAAAAGGCAATGGAGCTTGCGCCTTATTTTAATATTAAGGCAGATGACATTATCATTTCTAGAACCTATAGCGTTTATTCTGATAGTAAAGTCATTATGATTATTACCGAGAAATTCCCTCGTGTCTTTTTTCAAGATGAATAACAATTAATACCATGAATGATACTCAACTATTGCGTTATAGTCGCCAGATTCTGCTCCCTGATATTGATATTGAAGGACAAAAAAAGCTTTTGGATTCCAAAGTGCTAATTATTGGGATGGGGGGATTAGGTTCGCCTGTTGCCATGTACCTTGCTTCAGCAGGGGTGGGGACGCTTGGTATTTGTGATTTTGATCGGGTTGAACTAAGTAATTTGCAACGCCAGATCATTCATAGCAATGGGAATATTGGTTTATTAAAAGTTGATTCTGCCGCGCAGAGCATTCAAGACATTAATCCTGACATTCAGCTTATTAAATTGTCTAAAAAACTCGATAGCAATAGACTCTCTCAAACCATTCAACAATACGACCTCGTGATTGATTGCAGTGATAATTTCAGCACACGTTTTGCGATTAATCAAAGCTGTTTTGATAATAAAATACCCTTAGTTTCAGGGGCTGTTATTCGCATGGAAGGACAGGTGAGTGTTTATAATAGTCGCAATCAAGACTCTCCCTGTTATCAATGTCTGTATGGAGAGACGGCTGACATTGCAGATAGCTGTAGCCATAATGGTGTACTTGCACCTGTTGCGGGGATTATTGGTTCTATTCAAGCAACCGAGGCGATTAAATGCTTAGTTGGCACTTTACCGACGCTAGTGGGACGTTTATTAATTCATGATGCAAAGGAAATGTTATTTCGTGAAATTAAATTAAAACGAAATCCAAACTGCCCTTGTTGTGGTCAAAAATGCTGATAGCCTGCTGGATTGATTCTATGACCTAAATAATCTGTTATTTTCCCTTTATTATTGTTGATTTTACCAATACAGCTTATTTTTAAATCATGATTGTCTTTTAGCGCATTTTGCAATTGCTGTTCTTTTTCGGGAGGGATAGTAAATAATAATTGATAATCATCGCCACCAGATAAAGCATAGGGCAAAGCCTGATTGCGTCCTAATTCTAGTGCAGATTTTGAAAGTGGGATTAGGCTCAAATCTAACTGCGCTCCGACCTTAGAGGCGTTTAGAATATGCCCAAGGTCTTGCAATAAACCATCGGATATATCTAAACAGGCGGTCGCATAATATTTAATAATTTGACTCAGATGATTTTGTGGTTGGGGATAATTAAGTGCCTTTTGACAAAACTCACTCGCTTTTTGGGTATAAGATGACGCATCTAAACGATTTTGTAGCATTGCTAAACCAATAGCAGCATCACCTAGCGTTCCTGTTACATAGATTTTATCATTTGGCTTTGCACCACTGCGCAATAATGCCTTGCCTGTTTCGACAAAACCCATGACTTGAAGTGTAAGACTCAAATTTCCGCGTGTAGTATCCCCACCAATTAATAAGATATTATATTGATCAGCCAGTTTTTTTAAACCAACTGAAAAATCATTTAACCACTCAAGATTAGATTCAGGCAAACTAAGTGCTAGTGTAAACCAAGCAGGTTCGGCTCCCATTGCGGCTAAATCACTGAGATTCACTGCCAACACTTTATGTCCAATTGCTTTAGCAGGGGTATTTTCAGGAAAATGCACCCCTTCAATTAAAGTATCGACTGAAATGACTAATTGCTGATTTTGTCGATGCGTAAAGTTTAAAACGGCAGCATCATCGCCGATGCCGACGGCAACCGAATCAGAGCATGGTTGCCAATTAAAATATTGCTGAATGATATTAAATTCAGAGTTCATCAGCCTCAATGATCTCTGTTTCTTGTCGCCCTGCTTGTATCCATTGCTGCATATATTTATCGTTATACACCATCTCTGCATATTCGGCTTCAACGCCTTGTAGTGGAATATTAAAATGTTTAAAGCGAATTACAATCGGCGCAAACATCGCATCGGCAATGGTAAACTGACTAAAAAGCCATTTGCCATCTTGCCCATAGAGACGTTTACAATAACGCCATAGGGCAATAATACGCTCAATATCTTTTTCTACTCCATCCGAAAAGGCAATATCACTGTACTTAACACGGCAATTCATTGGCATTTCATTGCGTAGATCCACAAAACTAGAGTGCATTTCAGCACTGACAGAACGTGCAGTTGCACGCGCTTTACTATAAGCGGGCCAACTAACATTTTCAGGAAATTTATCCGCAAGGTATTCCATAATCGCTAGGGTATCCCAAATACTGTAGCCCTCATCAATTAGGACAGGCACTTTATTATCAGAAAAACAAGGCTCTAGTTGTGATTCCATTTCTGGTGTAAAAAGTGGAACACGTATTTCTTCAAACTCGATTCCTTGTTGCTTCATATAAAACCATGGACGTAGTGACCATGAGGAATAGTTTTTATTGCCAATGATTAAAGTTAAGTCTGTCATGTTATTTTCCTATTTTATTTTTCATGAGAGCGAATAGTAGCACCGACTTTATCCAGCACTCCATTAACAAATTTATAGGCTTTATCGGCACCAAATTTTTTGGTTAAATTGACCGCTTCATTGACAATCACTTTATAGGGTGTTTCATTATGATTTAATAACTCCGCTGTTGCCATGCGTAAAACAGCACGTTCTATTTGATCTAAATGCTCAGGGTCACGATCTAAAAAAGGTTTTAATTGCTGGTCAATGTTTTCTATATTATCAATCACATATTTACATAAAGATTGATAATAAGCAGCATCTGCTTTTAAGAAATCCTTAACTAACTCTTTATCTTCTTGAATTTCAACATAGAGATCATGATAGCTATTGCCTGTCATTTGCCATTGATAAATACTAATTAATGCCAATTTACGTGCCACTTGACGCTGTGCAATATGTTGTCGCTTGGGGTCGATAACCATAAGGAAACTACCTTTAAACTAGGGATTAAATGCACGGATTAATGAGACCATTTCAATCGCAACTACCGCTGCTTCAGCACCTTTATTGCCCGCTTTTGTACCTGATCTTTCAATCGCTTGCTCAATAGTTTCGGTGGTGATAATGCCATTAATTACAGGGATGCCACTATTGGCCGA
>JALVEA010000132.1 GCA_027008665.1 Thiotrichaceae bacterium
AAGCTTTTGATATTCAGAATATATATGGTGGGCCGTGAGCGATTCGAACGCTCGACCAATTGATTAAAAGTCAACTGCTCTACCGACTGAGCTAACGGCCCAACTGAGCGCGAGATTATATAGAAAAAATATAATCGGACAAGTATTTTCTTCTTTTTTTTACAATTAATTTTAAGTTTAAATCTTTTCTCTTAAAAAGCTAATATGTTTGCGTTTGGTGGACGCTACTATTGCTAGCTTAACTTATTTATTATATTGTATTTTTTTGGATTTTTTCACTATGCGCCTAGATAAATTTATCAGTAATTCAACCGTATTCACTCGTTCTCAAACGGGAAAAATTATTCGTAAGGGGGATGTGAGTGTTAATGGTTCGATCATAAAGAAGGCGGCTTTTAAAATTTCTGCTAAAGATAAGGTGCAATATTTAGGCATTGAAATCAATTTGCCTAAGATGCGTTATATTATGATGAATAAGCCAATGGATGTTGTTTGTTCAACGGCAGATGGTCAGCATCAGACGGTATTGGATTTATTATTTATCGCAAAACGTGATAATTTACATATTGCGGGACGTTTGGATTTGGATACGACAGGTTTAGTTTTAATCACAGATGATGGACAATGGTCGCATCGGATTACTTCTCCTAGACATAAGCAAGCGAAGGTTTATCGTGTCACTTTATCAGAAAGGATAAGTAATGAGGCTATTGAACAACTTGAGACAGGGCTTCGATTAAAAAATGAGACCAAAGATACTCTGCCTGCTCAAGTAAAGAGAATAGATGATAAAACGATTCTTTTAACGTTGCGGGAGGGAAAATATCATCAAGTGAAGCGGATGTTGGTTGCCGTTGGACATCATGTAGAGCAATTGCACCGCCAACAAATTGGTAAGATTATTTTAGATCCTCATTTAAAGGCGGGAGAGTGGCGGGAATTATCAGAAGATGAGATTCAGTTATATAGTTTTTCAGATAAATAATTTCCAAATAGTCTTCAACAGGTTAAGCTAAATTCCTTACGCCTCTTGATATGCTCCAATCAGGAATAAAAAATCTACGCAATATGGGTAGAATCATTACTTGAAACTTGCTAACAAGATAAATTTTACACTCTTTTAGAATAGAAAGTGTCAACTACAAAATAAACAATGCCAATAATGAGCGTCATTTTTTAAGAAACTAAGCCTCTATTGCTTGCAACTGCTCCAGTAGTATTTTGAGTTCGACAACACCGTCAAAATCCATCTCATTATCTTCAGCTAAAGCAGGGTCACGCTCACCTATGAGAATAGCTTGAAGATTGTGGAGGAAGGTTTTGATTTCTTGACTCAAATCTTGCTCAATATATTGATCTATAACTTGCTTAATCTCTGTTGTCTCACCCTGCTGAATTGCTTGTAGAACACCCAAAGCCATACGACCTACGCTATCATGATTCTCCCCACCATCACGTCGATAAGCTAGATAGGTTTGTATGGCTTTTTCTCGTGCTTGCTCGGCTGCTTGTGGATTATTATCGGCTTGTTCTAGAGCATGCAAAATACTCCATGACTTCCAAGGTTGAGCAATATGACCCCATGATTGTTTGCACCAAATGGCATATAACAATTCCGGGCGGGCTTCATCTAAACGGTTTAGTTGGATTAGGGTCCGGGCAAGATTACTGCATTGCCTTGCTTCGCCAACTTTATTTTCCAGTTGGGTATATATTGTAATTGCCTGTCGATAATAATCCACTGCCTGTTCGAGGCGATTCCAATCATGATACAGAAGGCCTAAATCACCCAATAATAATGCTTCACCTTGAGGATTATCTAGTTGGGTTTGCATGAATAAAGATTGTCGAAAGGCGGAATCTGCCTGCTTGAATTGCTTTTTCTGGCTATACACATTACCGATGCCATGCCAAGTAGCCGCAACTTTGGGAAGATCATTGAGTTGCTGAAATAGCTTCAGTGCTTCGTGATGGCCTTGCTGTGCAGCAGGATAGTCGTTTTGCTCCAGGCGTACTAATGCAAGCTGAGTTTTTCCTATAGCAATACTTCGTATAGCATCTTGTTTTTCAGCACGTTTGATAACTTCCTGATAAGTCGTTGCCGCTTGTTCCAATTGCCCCAAATCAAGCAAACAACCTCCCTGCTCAGTCAGTGAGACGGAAGCCATAGTAGCACCTTGCTCCCCTAGTACCTCAAAACGCTGTTGTGCCTGTTGCAAATAGGCGAAAGCCTCAGTTGCAGCACCACCTGTTCTCAATATCTGTCCCAGTAGGTAATTAGCCATTGCCAAATCATAATCTGCTCTGGTATAAGCCTCTGCACCCGCCTGTTGACACTGTTGCAATAGTTTTTCTGCTAATGTTTGTGCTTGTTGCAAATCTCCCTGAGTCAATAGACGGTTGATTGTGAGTCTTTTGGTGTCAAAATGTGCTTCACCCCATTCCCCTAGTTGTTCTGTCGCTTGCTGACCTATGCTAATAATCTCTGCCAGTGCCTGTGGGTAGTTTAGAGTTGCCAATAATTGTTCAATACGGCCTGCGTTACCCATCACTGTTTCGGCACTAATCTCTTTTGCCTGCAGTTGTTGGTTTAGATGGCGGATAAATGCCATTAGATTAGGCAGTTCCAGTGAGGTGAGTTTGGCTGCTAATTTTTCATCTTTAAAGTGTTGCTGATACAGAAAATCCACTAATTGTGACATTACCTTAGACCAGCGTTGTTCTAGTTGTAAATAATCCTCTTGTTGATTTTGCCATTGCAGGCGGAGGTAATCGGGTAGCGCGGGATCAAGGCGTAGATAGCTATAGTCTTTTGCTTCTGCTAGTCCAACTTGAATAAGTTCTGCACCAAGCTGTGCTACTGCTTCATCCTCTGTTTCTAAAATATTAGAAATTAACGAACGATTACCACCATCATGCAATATCGCCAAACTTTTAACCAATTCCCGTGATTCTGCCGATAGACGTTGCAATGAAAGCTCCAAACTAGCAAATAGGGAGTTTTCGCGTTCATTTTGATGATCCTGTTCTAGCTTTTGCATAATCTCTTGCAGCCTTTTAGTGGTTATAATAAGCGCGGTAGGTCGGCTAAAATGCGCATTGCACAAAGCTAAAATTTAACACTAATCTATCCGCGCGTCGCCAGCCGACAGTATAAACCCTTTAATCTTTTTGATTTGAATTCAAAACAATATTAGCTACCCCAATCTTTGAAATAAATACCTTTTTTGACCAAGGAATGAAAGGTTGAATAAGACCATTGTTCTACGTTATTTAAAAAACTGTGTTTTACAGGGTAAAAATGACAATAATCCATATGCCGTTGATAATCTAATTCATCACGGATTGTGTGTTCCCAAAATCGATATTGCCATATGCCACGTTCATTACGCCATATTCTTATATTTTGGAATAAACTTTAAAAATGCCTTTTTAATTTCACGCCAACAGGCAGAATAATCGGCATCATTCTCTGGTAGCGTTCAAATACAATGCAGACGATAATTTGACATCAATGCAATATATTTATTAATGCACTTTATTGCTATTAAACAAATGACGATATGCTGTCGGCTGGCGATGCGCGGATAGATTAGTGTTAAATTTTAGCTTTATGAAATGCGCATCTTAGCCGACCTACCGCGCTGGATTGATGACAAGCGCGTTTTAGCCCTGATAGGAAAATACCTACGAGCAGGCATTAGCAACA
>JALVEA010000133.1 GCA_027008665.1 Thiotrichaceae bacterium
TAATGGTTTTATTGGGGTCAATCGGCAAATGAAAACCAATATTGACCATATTTACGCCATTGGTGATATTGTTGGTCAGCCAATGCTGGCTCATAAAGCCACTCATGAAGCCAAAGTAGCCGCTGAGGTAATTGCAGGTAAAAAATCCTATTTCGATGCGCGTGCTATTCCATCGGTTGCCTATACAGACCCAGAAATTGCATGGATGGGAAAAACCGAAGAAGAATGCAAAGCCGAAGGCATTGCAATAGAAAAAGGAGCTTTCCCATGGGCAGCCAGTGGACGTTCTTTAAGTATTGGACGCAATGAAGGTTTAACCAAAGTCTTATTTGACCAACAAACAGGTCAACTAATCGGCGCAGGTATTGTAGGAACTAATGCAGGTGAACTAATCGCAGAAGCCGTACTTGGATTAGAAATGGGAGCCGATGCAGAAGATATTGGACTCACTATTCATCCGCATCCCACCCTCTCGGAAACACTCAACTTCGCCGCTGAAGTTGCCGAAGGAACCTGTACTGATATTTATATGCCAAAAAAATAAGAGAGAACTCTATGTTTGCAAAATCCGCGACACTTCCCAGTATCGAACAAGCATTATCAGGTCGAGATACAGCGATACGGGTAAGCTCGCAACATTATGTCAATCAGCATCAACTTCAACCGCCTTGGCCTAAATATATTGAAACCTTTATGGTGGGGATGGGCTGTTTTTGGGGAGCAGAAAAGAGTTATTGGGTGCTTGATGGTGTTTACTCAACCGCTGTTGGTTATAGTGCAGGTTTTACTCCAAATCCAACTTATGAAGAAGTTTGCTCAGGTCAAACGGGACATAATGAAGTGGTACTTGTCGCTTATGATCCTAAAATTATCAGTTTTGAGCGTTTATTAAAAAACTTCTGGGAAAACCATAACCCAACGCAAGGTATGCGACAAGGCAATGATAAAGGCACACAATACCGCTCAGGCATTTACTGCACCACTAAAGAACAATACCAACAAGCTCAAGCAAGTAAGATACGGTTTCAACAAATCTTAAATAAAGCAGAAAAAGGGGTTATTAGCACTGAAATTATGATGGCAAAACTTTTTTATTATGCCGAAGATTATCACCAGCAGTATCTTGCTAAAAACCCAGCAGGATATTGTGGTTTAGGAGGCATTGCGAGTTTTCCTCGTTCCTAAATTTATTTGGGAATG
This sequence comes from Thiotrichaceae bacterium, assembly GCA_027008665.1. Classification (GTDB taxonomy): domain Bacteria; phylum Pseudomonadota; class Gammaproteobacteria; order Thiotrichales; family Thiotrichaceae; genus JAGLBW01. Next base: position 1,201 of record JALVEA010000133.1, read on the forward strand.
GGAAATTTATTCCTTGTGTTTACCGGTTCGCCCAAGCCTAGGCTTGGACTCCTATGTTTATGTCATCGATGTACTGGTATTTTTCAATCCTAGTGGATCATTAGGGTCTAAGCCATCCATCAATACTTTTTTTCGGTCGTGATGGGTTATTTTATAGACCAGTCCCATCCAATTCGCCAAAATAGCGGCTCCAGTGTCATGCCAAGTATTATGTAGGTGTTTAAGTACCAGTTTTTCGGGGAATTCAGGGATTTCTTTTCCACTGGCTACTGCATTATTAATTTTGTCTTGGTATTCATTGAAAAGGGCTTTTGTATACCGATCAAAATAATTATCAGGGAAGGGCGGGTAGTCATCTAACTCTCCTGCAATAAAACGCAATACTTCACGTTTATATTCTTTAACTAAACTAATCGCATCGTATTCAGGGTGTCCTTGAAAATACACGGTGCGTATGCCGTCTGCACTAACTGCAAGATGTACGCCTGCCTTTTTAGATTCGACTAAAACCAATAAATTAGCGGCTTCAAACTGTTCTCTATCAATTTGATTATAACGTGAATGAGGGACTTTAAATTGGGTATTAATACCATTGACTAAAGGGTGTTGTTGTGCGACATAATGCGTATAAACCCCCCAGCGTTTATAAGGTAAGCGGTAGCGTTTTTGTTGGTGCTGTAACTCTAATGCCGCATGGGTTGCAAGACAAGAACAAAGGGTTGAAGGGACATTTTCAGTTGCCCAATTAATCACTTCTTTAAGTGATTCCCAAAATATTTCATCGGCAAGATTTGCCTTGGCAACATTGGCTCCCGTTATAATAAGCGCATCTAATCCTTCCTCTTTAATCTTTTCAAAACTTTCATAATAAGTATTGATATGCTCCATTGCTTTTTCACTGCGTGGAAAAACAGGTAAGGTAAAAAGATGCACATGAAACTGGATAATGGCATTACTTTCACCAATTAAACGCAGAAATTGGCGTTCAGTCACCGCCAATGCGGCATCAGGCATCATATTTAATAAACCAATATGCAGTGTGCGTATATCCTGTTGTATCGCATAACCGGGACGGAGAATCGTTTGCCCTTCTTCACGGCGTAAGCGTTCAAAAGCAGGTAATTGATTATGTGCAACAAGTGGCATGGTTCTATCCTTAAAATTTATTGTGAGCATAAAAAAGCCCACTATTAGTAAATAACTAAAGCAGGCTTTAAAAATGTATCACCTCTTTAGCAGTATTTATAACGCGCCCGCAATCTGTATCAAATCGGCGCATTGTATCGGATGGCGAATACTAAGAGAGAACTCCTATTAGGTCAAATTATCATTTTTTATCTGGATTTCTTCGTCTGCTTTAATCGCGTTTTCAACTAATGTTATAAAATCAGCTTCTGTTTTTACTTGATATAAATCTTCGCTTTTAATGGTATAACCGTATTGATCCGCAATTGCTTCATAACGTGGTATGCGGGAATAAAAAAGCTGAGGGAATATCCAGCGCACAAAATCATCGGGGTCAATCATAGTGACATAGGGAATATCCCGTTCGCTCATATAAATTTCAAGTTGTTGATCAAGAAATTCAGGACGATAATAAAGCGGTTTCGGTGAAGTTTTCGCACGTTCTATCAGGGTTTTTTCATCATTTTTATTGGTTTTAATATAAATAATAATCGTGTTTTCTTCTAATACTTTTAAAACCTCTGGATTATCCAGCTCGCAAACACTGCCACCTGCATCATTAATAAATTTATTATAACCGTAAAGATGATATGCTTTTTCAATAAAATGAGGGACATCTTTCATCGCCGCAACTTCGGCTTCATAATGTAAGTGTTGACGACGTTTAAACTCTTTAAGCGACATACCCCCGAGATCAGGATTTCCTAATTTACCCACAAAACTAGAAACAGGTTTAAGGTGATCGACGGTTATATTATTACGAATATAAATTGAATCTGAACGCAATAAATCCCTTAAAAAAGGAACAGTCATTGCCTGCTGAGTAATATTATCTAAAATCGGTTCATTCAAATAACGTGTTCCAATACGGTAATCACCCGAATAGTGAAACCATTTATTATTGCGCAAAAGATTAGAGAGATAGGTTTTTCCTACGCCAGACATACCCAATAAAGTAATGGATTTATGGGATAAATTTCGAAATGCTTGTAAGGAGAGTTTCATTTTCTTTTGATGTTTTAGTCATAATAATGCACATCAGTATAAGGATTCATTGCCTATATATCTATTCTGTAATTTAATTATTTTTATACAAGCTACAGACCTTCAGAGTTTTCCGTGTTGTTCCGTGTATTCCGTGGTTTATTAGCTCGTTCCTAAATTTATTTGGGAACGCAGTCTGAGGAATTTATTCCTCGTATAAAATAATAAACGCCTCGCCTAACGGCATCGGAAAAGATAAATCTTTCACCCCTGCGCTAGGATAAGCAGGACGGGTTTTGTAAACCCGTCCATACGTTTTGCTTAAACACAAT
>JALVEA010000134.1 GCA_027008665.1 Thiotrichaceae bacterium
GGCCTCCCGTTGAAAAGCGTTTTCAGCTTAACCCTCCCCTTAAAAAAAGAAATAGAATAAGCTGTTATGCTGGTCGGATTATAGCGTTGATTATTATCTTATTCGCCAGCTATTTTGTCTATAAGAGTGATGCTGGTATATTTGTTACTTTATTTTACTCTGTCTTTTACTCTGTGATTACTTGGGTTATTGTGGTTAGTATTTTTGTTGGGGAGCAATGTAATAAATGTTGTCGTTTAAGGGCTGTAAAAGTGTTAAATGAGAGCATCTCAGGTGATAAAAAAATAACACACTCGAAGTGCAAATATTGTGGTAATTTAACTACTAGTACGACTAGCATTAATGACACAACTAATGGTTGTGGTGGTGGTTGTTCGGGGGGAGGTTGTGGTGGAGGCTGCGGTGGGTAGATAAGGAAATTCCAAGCAATGATGCTACCCATTTTTCTTGAAATTTCCTAAGGAACGTGCATGAAATAACCTCCCGATTCTAACTTGCTCTTTTGCCCCTAATTTACTCATCTCAATTGTCACGTAGAGTAACTATGCTTTTTTATCTAAACTATTTATTGCCCTTGTTAGAGGGAGCTAGTGTAGTGATTACTACTGCTTTTATTGTTTTCCGATTACCTTTTTTGCGACAAAATTTACGTTATTTAGGTCATAATAAAGCAGGTGTTTTATTTTTATTGGCTTTTTTTAGCCTTATGGCAATTTATGGAACACATTCGGGGATGATTATTTCCCCTGACGGGAGTTTACATTCTGTTCCTTGGTCTTATGACTCAGGTTTGCAAAAAGATGAAGCGATTATTAATTTTCGTGATCTTGTGGTGGTCAGTGCAGGTCTAGTCGGAGGCCCTTTAATCGGTCTGATTGTAGGGGCTGTTGCAGGCATTGAGCGTTATCAACTTGGTGGCTTTACTGCTGAGGCATGTGCTGTTGCTAGTCTATTGAGTGGTATATTAGCAGGGCAAGTTCAACGTATTAGTAATAAAATGACGGTTCTTATAGCGGCGATGACGGGTAGTTTTGCGGTGCTATTGCAAATGTTGTTGATATTGCTTATCACAGACCTATTTTCTAGCGCTTTACATCTTGTCGCACAAATCATGTTGCCCGTTTTATTGATTACAACAGCTGGTTGTTATTTGTTTGTTCTTATTATTCAGCTTGTTGAAGGGGATAGGTTGAAGATGCAAGCCTATTATAATGCCCAAATTGAACCGCATTTTTTAATGAATACGCTCAATGCTATTCGTTCTTTGATTCGAGTAGATCCAGCAAAAGCTCGTGCTTATGTGACTTCTTTAGGTGAGTTTATGCGAGAAACACAGCGTTATGCACGTAAAGAATATGTCTCATTGAGAAATGAATTAGCGCAAGTGCAACGCTATATGGATTTTCAACTGCTACGTTTTCCGCATAAAATAGATTATAAGGTAGTGGATCTTGATGAAAGCTTGCTAGAGAACACTTTGCCACCAAGGACATTATTGACCTTGATCGAAAACTGTTTAACTCATGCTCGCCAACCGCATAAAAAATTACTTATTTCTGTTCGTATTTATGCCACACCTGATAATAAAAAAGTGATTTGTGAGGTATCTGATAATGGCAAAGGAATAGCCTGTAAACGTTTAGACCAAATAGGTGAAAGACGCTTATCTTCTGATCATAAGGGAGGAGGAAGAGCGTTATATAATTTGACTCAATTATTGCAACATACCTTTGGTAATAAAGTTCAATTTTATGTGACAAGTAGCGAAGGTAAAGGCACATTAGTACGACTTATTTTCCCTAAAAAAATATAAAATAATTATTTATGAATAACTTATGCACTTTATTAGTTGATGATGAAATTTTGAATAGAAGCGAGTTACGTGCCTTGCTTGAGCCTTATGAAAAAATTGGAGAAATTTTTGAAGCAGAGAATTCTAGAGAGGCAATGGATATTCTTCGATATGAAAAAATTGATTTGGTATTTTTAGATATTGAAATGGAAGAAAAAAATGCGGGTTTATTATTAGCGAAACAAATCACCCGTTTATTTTCTCCTCCTGTGATTATTTTTGTAACCGCACATGAAGAGTATTCTTTGGAATCCTATAACTATGCACCTTTACATTATCTACTCAAGCCAATTAATGATGATAAATTTGATGAGGCGTTGCAACGCGCTTTTCAATGGAAACTGTCTGATAATTGTCGCTTGGCAATAAAATACCGTAAAGAAGAAGGGCAGGGTGTTAGTTATCCTACTACTTATATTGAATCTGGTGATATTCTCTATATTCATAAAAGTAAATTAGGAAATACAATTGAAATTTATTTGCATAATGGAGATATATTGGAGGGTGTACGTCAAACATTAGATCAGTTTCTAAAAAAACTTAATAAAAAATATTTTTTTAGAATACATATCAGTTTTATTGTTAATTTAGCCCAAGTAAAGGAGCTAAAACAACGTGTGCCCAATGATGAAAATTATTGTCTAATTGTTAATAATAGCACTGTATCGTTACCTATTAGCAAGTCTAACTTAGAAGAGGTAAGATATTTATTAAGTACAATTTAGCTCGTATTAATAGTTTAGCTTATTCCCAAATTCCCATTTGGGACAAGGGGGAAAATTGTTTTATAGAACTGGTGGCAAGAAAACCCTTCTGTCTTTAGCTCAGGGGTAGTTGACTCTAAGATAAACTCCCCTATTTAGGGTATGCCTCAGATCAAGGGTCACTTATCCGAGGGATAGGCAAACCCTAAGAAATAATAGATTATATGCCTGCGTTAGACGAAAACATTCATTTAAAACAACAAAGGACATATCTATCATGAAAACATTAAGCACCTTAATAGCGGGCACTCTTTTGGCTCTTTCTGTCTCTCAATCAGCTGTTGCGACTACACCTACACCTACTCAGAGTCCAGTGTATTTTAAAGCACCTGCTATCGCGGGTAGTGGTTGTCCTTCAGGTACTTCTGATTTTGCTATTACGCCTGATGGAGCAACTTTGAGTATTCTTTTTGATGGTTACTCAGCGGAGTCTGGTAATAAGTCTTGTAATATTGCAGTTCCTGTTCATGTACCGAATGGATTTCAGGTTTCAACAATGACGGCTGATTTCCGTGGCTTTGTTGAGGGGCGTGCTGAATTACGTCGTTCTTATTTCTTTGCAGGTGATCGTACTCCTACTAAAAAAACCAGATTATATTCTAGAAATGGTGATGATTATACAGTTCATGATGATCTAGTAACAATGAGCGAAAGCTGGTCACGTTGTGGTGAAGATGTGAATATGCGTATTAATAGCCGTATCAGAACACGCGGCAGAGGTAGTTCAATCAGTGTTGACTCGCTTGATTTAACAAACGGTGTCGTTTTTCAACTTCAATACCGTCGTTGTTATCAATAAATATTGAGGCTGAGCCTTTGAATAAAGATTATTCGAAGATAGGGCTTGTCGGATAATAATCAAAATTTACAATTATAATTTAAAGCAATGCTGGAGGATAAAATAGCCTCCAGTATTTTTAAGGAAGTTTCAAGTAATTTAATTGTTTGGAACTTCCTAAACAGGGGACACCTCACCACTTATCTTTAGACGAGGAATATATTATGAAAAAATCAATTTTTACAACAACTCTTATCTTGTTAGCCATTTCAGCTTTTAGTGTTTCTGCACAAGCTGAAGAAGCGAAACGACCTAATTTATCCATTACATCTATTTCTGAAGCACAGGCTAATGCTATGCGTTCTCAGGGTGTTTCAAAGGGGTCATCGGTATCAACGACGGTTACTATTGGTAATAGAACGGTTAGTTCAAATAATAAAGTTATTCAGCTAAAAGTGAACAATAGAGCTAAGCTAGAACGACACGGGGCTAATATTATTATTCAGCATTTAGTGGCGGAGCATTTGGTTGAAAAAGGCGATACATTGATAAAAATTGCTGAAAAATATGGAACAACAGTTGAGAGCATTATGCGTCTTAATAAGCTTAAATCGACAAAAATTTTAGTTGGACAACGCCTTAAGCTGGTTTGATTATTAGGGAGTGCTTGTTTTTTCTCGTTATTCTTGCACTATTATGAGTGGGGGAGCTACTCATTTTAACTAGTACAGCGAATTTATCTTTTGCTGTGCTAGCATATCATTTTTAAAAAATCCAGTTATCTGTTTAACCTATCTTCTTATCCCTGTCCTGCAATGCAAGTTAAAAAAATAGAATTATTATCCGTAATATAATTAAAATTTCGAGATAATTATGGCTAAAAAGAGACTTAGTAGCGAGGTGTTCTATTGGGATGCACCACGAAGAAGGCTTCATAAGCGCGATCTGTTTCCTTTGCAAATGGAAATTAATGGCTCTATCTACTTTGTATCACAATGGACGATTAAATATTTTAAGATAGTTGATTATTCAGATGAGGTGACATTGCACCAAGAATTTTCTATCAAGCCTATTGTTAAATTTCGTGATTTTAATATTCAGTTTGATGCGACCGCAATAGCGTTACATTATGATGTAAAAAAGCAAGAATTAGTTGCTGGTTTTAAGAATATCCCTGAAGAACATCAAGAGCTTTTAAGGTATTTTTCTGAGGCTTTAAATAGAGGCGACATGGTTAATATTGATAATGTATTGCGCCGTGTCGATATGCCTGTTACCCCTGCAAGTACCGAGTTAGCAGAAATTCCTGCAACACTTTGTCGTAAACAAAAGATAAAACGTCGTCTTTACACAAGTCTTTATCTTATATCAGGCTCTCTTTTATTACTGTTTACCTTAGCTACTTTATATAATAGTTTTTTTCGTCTCAATATTGAAACCGCATTTGTAAATTCAGCGATTACACCCGTTCAGTCTTATATTCAAGGTACGATTAAAAAAGTATTAGTGGCAAATAACACCCATGTCAGCGTGGGACAGCCTTTGTTGACATTGGATGTTTCAAATAATAAACGCCTACCAAAACAATATCGAATAGATGTCGCTAAACAACAAGTTGCTTTATACCAAGCATTGATTGATGATGCGCAAAATAAAAATAGCGAAAAAGCACGTCTTAGACAAACTAAACTCAGTGCTGCGAATGCTTCTTTACAGGCGGCAATACTTAATAGAACCATTAAATGTAATCGTCACTATGCCAGTGAAATTGATCGACGCAATCCAAAAAAACGCAATGCCGAATGTCAAATTGCGCGTAAGAAGGTGAGTGTTTCACGGGCTAAAGTAAAATCATCGAGAGCTTATTTTGCGACTATCTCAAAAAATTTAAAAAAGAATCTCAAAGGAAGCAGTGCAGATCAGAAGTCACTCGCTATATTACAAGCGAAATTAGAGCTTGCTCAACAAAAACTAAAAGTTATAGAAGGTACACCTGAATCTTTGTCGGGTATGGAAACCATTGTCAGCCCGATTGCTGGAAAAATCATTAAAATTGTCGAATTAGAAAACCAATATGTGAAAAAAGGTGATTTAATTGCGGTGATTCAAAAACCAGACAGCGAACAATTTGTAGAGGCTTATCTTAGCTATCAAGAGGCTTCAAAGCTAAAAGTCGGCAGTAAAGCCATCGCTTCTTCTCCTTCATTAGCAAGAGATTACCCAATGATAGTGGAACAGGTGGATTTTACCGACAAGGTTATATCAGTTTCTAGTATCAATTTATTTAATCGACAGATTCCTGAAAGTAAACGAGCTAAAGTAACCTTGAAATTTGTGGATAAAAATTCAGAAACATTAACTTTTGCACTTCCTGTTAAGTTAAGTATTGAAAAGCATTCCTATTTTACTGAAAAAGTGAAGCAATCTATCGCAAGTCTTTTTGATTTTATTATTGGCAAAGCACATGCAGAAGAGCCTTTGCAAAGTAAAGAAGCATTACCCTATTGTTTTGCTTATGCGTCTGATCCTATTGATTGCAAAAGCGGAACGCATTTATTTCCTCAAGGATTTATTGATCGTATCTTGTCACAAAATAAAGATAAGGACATAGAAGCAGATACTAAAAAAAAACTTATTTTATTGGTATTAACTGGCAAAAAAGGTTATTCAAGAAAACAAAAAGACTGTTAAAGCAAGACCCTAGCCCTCTTGAAAATTTACAAAGCGCAGGGGTTACTAATGCAAAAGACAAATCATTAAAAAAAACCAGAATCGCATTACGTGATGCTCAAAATACCGCTTTATTAGCCTTAGCTTATTATTTAAAAGGCGATACCGCTTATTTAGAACAAGCGAAGAAATACCTGCTTGCATGGGCTGAAACGAATCACCCTACGGGTCATCCTATTGACGAAACCCGCCTAGAAGGTTTTTTATGGGCTTATGATTTACTTTTTTGTGAGTTTAGCCAAGATGAACATCAAAAAATAAAAAAATGGCTAATTAATATTCAAAGCAATAAGCATCAATGGAAATTTGGCCCAAGTAGTGGCAAAAATAATTTTCGTACACATCAATTAAAACTATTATTAATGCTAGATCGATTGCTAGAAGATGAAGAATCTTTAAATAAGGATAAAGAAATTCTACGTCAACATGTCGATAATAATTTATTAGAAAATGGCATCAGTATAGATTATGAAGAGCGGGATGCTTTACATTACCATGTTTATAATTTAGAGCCTTGGTTGGAAATCGCCTTCTTAGAACCGAATTATCTAAAAAAAGTACAAACATCTTACCAGTTTCTTATGCAACAAATTAAAGAAGGTAAAATTTACAATCAATTTGCTCATTCCAAACAGAAAATTGATGCTAAAAGAGCGAAAGGTGGCTTTTCTTATGCTAAAAAAGGCGGTTCATTTGATCCTAAGCGCATTACACGTAGTGTTATTGCATTCAATACACTCAATCAGCAAGCATTCGATAAGGATATTATGAAATATTTAAGTAAGAAAAAAATCAAACAGTCACTCTTATTTCACTATATAAGGTATTCTCTATGGGAAAAGCCAGCGTGTTTTATGGACTGTGATGAGGAAGAGGATTGATAGTTCTTGATTTATAACATTGGTGGCAAGCCTCCCCTGTCTTTAGTTGAGGGGTAGTTGACTTGGATAACTTCTAGCTAATGCACAGGTTGCACGTTGATTTTTCTGCTTAATTAAAACTAATTCAGCCTCTTGTTGTGTAAATTGTTGAGCATAAATCAACGCCGCTGCTTCAGCTACGCCATAGCAACCCACTTCTCGATAGACAATTTCAGATTTATAACTGAGTTTATTAGCTACCGTATTTAACTTTGTTGCAGAGTAACAAATAAAAGGCAAATTTAAGCGTTGGGATAAAGCTAATAAGGCGGGTTCATTCTGTTTTAAGTTAATACTGGCAATAGCAACTACATTTTTTAATTGTTTTGTTGAAATATGCTGATCAATTAAGGTTTTTAAATAAGATTCAGGACAACCTTTATCACAGCCTATGCCTAATACATAAATAGGTTGTTGCCAACTATTTGCAGTGGTTATGACTAATTGTGCCTTGATTAACTCTGAAACTTCCCGAGCCCATTCGTTCGCCCCACCTTGATGTCCTGACAATAAAGGAATGACAAACATTCCCTGTTCATCTAATACTAAAACAGGCGGATCACTGAGTTTGCTTTTAATAACAGGAGCTAAAGAACGAACAGCTATCCCTGTTGCGGTAATAAAAATAAGCGGATGACCTGCAATAAAAAACTGTTGAACCGTGCTACTAAAAGGTTTCGGTTTATGCTCATGATGTGTATTTTCAAGTAATAGACACAGTTTTTGAGCAAGTTTATCCCCCTTTTTAGTCAATGAAAAAATAATAATTTGCGAAGTAAACATGAGTAATTAAATATCTTATTATATAGATTTTCATAAATAATTTCTGGAATCGGTGGCTTTAGCCCCGCTAGACGAGGCTAAAGCACTCGATTCTAAAGAAATTTAATATCTGAACCTCTATAGTTAGCCCGATGGGGTTTGTTGTTAAGCTAAACGTGTGGACGGGTTTACAAAACCCGTCCAGCTAAGGGGTTTACAAAATCCGTCCAGCTAAAATAAAACCAGTCCAGCTAATGATTTACTCCTGAGTCTTTAATCGCCCCAAACCTCAAGCACCCCATCAGTGACAATACAGTCACGTCCCTGTTCTTTTCCTTGATAAAGACAAAGATCCGCACGTTTGATGGTTTCATTGGTTTCTTCTGCTCGGCGATATTGGGTGATTCCATAGGTAAGAGTGACATTAAAACGTTTTCCTTCCCATATAAAATGATATTCATGCAGGTGTTTCATGATTTTTTTTACTACAATACGCGCTTCGGTGGTGTTAGTCTTAGGTAATAGCAGTAAATATTCTTCGCCTCCCCAGCGAGCAACAACATCTATTTTACGGGTATTTTGAGTAATGATTTTTGCAACAGTTTTAATGACATAGTCGCCACAACTATGCCCAAAGCGGTCATTGATTGTTTTAAAAAAATCAATATCTGCCATTACTAAAGAAAAAGATTGATAATCTTTTGGTTGATGTAAGGTTTCTTGTTGTAATACATGTTGAATATAACGTCGATTAGCAAGTTTTGTTAAAGGATCTGTTCTTGATAACTTAGCATATTGCAAGGCTTCCATTTTGGCTTTGTCAATATTATTGAACAAAACAATAACAACGCCTTTATCAATGGTACTTTTTAATTCTGTTCGTATATCAAACCAACGATATTGCTGATCTTTACAGAATACCCTGGAACATAGTTGTATAATGGATGTTTTGCGACGACTTAATTGTGAAATTCTACTAGACCAAGAGTTTATCACTTCATGGCGATAGTTAATATCAGGATAGGCGCGTGAAATAAAGCTTAAATGATCAGGTATATCAGTAACTTGATATCCAATGGTATTAATAAAAGCTTTATTGACAAACAAGATTTTGGCGCGTTTATTGCATTTATCTTCTCGCCCAATTAGGGCGGGTGTTGGTAAAAAGTCTAGATGTTGAAAAAACAAGGTTTCTTTGTTTTTAATTGTTACCATTTCTGTATCCCCATTTTGTTAATTAGCTTCCTACTAATTTTGTCTCCCATTAGGAACTTTTTTTGATAGGTTCTGTAAAATAGGAGTTGCTATGAACAAATTATATTTATTCTGATTAGCTGAACTATTGAGAGTGATTGTTGTCACGTCTAGTTATTAATCAGCATAACAAATTCAAGCACTAAGCGTCTAATTTATCCTTATATAGATTTGTAAAGAAAATTAATATAAGCAAGACGAATACCCATTTTGGTGTATATAATCCCAAGCCACATTTTTCGCAAAATATATTAAAATATGAGCAAAAACAAGACAATATTTGACCCCACTATCTTTTCACAGCTAAGCGATATAGAAAATGCCTTTCTAAAAATACTCGCCGTTATGTATATTCCTGTTGCGGCAACGCCTTTAGCTATCTGCGCGCATCGAATTGGCATTGATGACCCTGATACAGGACTTAGTTTTAATATGAATTCTATCCGCCCTCATTTGAAAAAAATGGTGGATTTAGGGTGGTTGAAATTTGAGAGTAATCGCTACTGTTGCCATCAAGATTTACGCGATTCTGTTTTAAAATATACAATAGAAAAAGGTGATTTTCAGCATATTGCTGAACAGGTCATTGAGGCATTTCCTCCGCGTGAAGATACGGGGATTCTTTCTTGGTCGAGTATTGATCATGGTATTGCTCATGCGCGACTTTATATGTATTTAGGTCAGCATGAGAAGTTAAATCAAGTTTTAGATAGTTTAGAGGCACGTTATGCCTATTCTGAACCTGAATCTATTATTAATACCATCGGTTTCTTTCAAGGTATGTTTGGTATGCCGGTGGATACGGAATTATTGGCATTACTTGATAGCAAAACATTTCTTCTGGTTTGTAACGAATTAACTTATGCAGGCTTGTCGGAGCTTGAAAATATCAGTGATTTATGGGCATTGATGAATGAACGAATTAGGTCTAATCCTAAAGTAAGCTCTGAGTTGCAAAAAAATGGTGATGTGCGTGAGTTTTATAGCATTCTTAGCGGAAGAAAAGAAATATTTGGTGAAAAGCCCAAAAACAATGATATGGCAACAGTTTATTGGATGATTGCTAACAGTGTTAGGCAGCTAATCAATATAGGATCTGATCCAAGTGGTGATGAAAAAGCCAATATCGACCTCTGTATGGAGCAATATGAAAAAGGTATTGCTTTGTATCGTGAATTGAATGAGCTAAAAAAGCAAACCACTGTGCTTGATAGTGAGTTAGAAAAATTTTACTTACTAGCATTAATTGCAAAAGGAGATAGTAAGAGCCAAAGTAAAGCCAAACACTTCCTTAAAAAGATAGAGCTTGATATTGACTACAGGTTATTTGCCTCTTATAACCAAGCATTAATTTCAGGATTATTTAATTTTAATATTGAGCCTCTTCATTTGCGGGAAAACACCTTTACTTCGCTCTTTTATTCCATTATCACCTTCTGGCTTAATCAAGCACTCTCAAAGGATGAGTTGGAGATTATTGAAAGTCAATATCAGCGTACTAAAGAAAATGGCTATGCATGGTTAGCAGCAGAATATGCAACTGCCTTAGCTCATTTGTCACTTGATGAGGCGGTTCGTGATCAATATCAAGGGTTGGCACAGCAACAACATTTGAAATTGGGTACAAAAACCTTATTTGACTTGGTGACACCCCAAGCAGAATGGGAACGTGCACTCAATGCCTTAAATCGCTTAAGTGCGACACCTAACACAACTAAAAATGAGGAGCGTATTGTTTGGATTCTCGATCAAGATCGGCATAAAGAGTATTTTATTACGCCTAAAATACAGAAAAAATCTTCCAAAGGTGCATGGACTAAAGGGAGAAATATTGCTTTAAAACGTTTACTAAAAGAGCGTCATGCTTTTCCTCAGCTTTCGCAACAAGATAAAAAAATTTGTGATTGTATTCGTGAGCAAGCAAATTACGATAGCTATTATTCTGATACACCTCAGTTTTATATAGACATGAACAATGCATGGTTGGCGATGGTAGGACACCCCGCTATTTACTGGAATTATGCACGCGGCGCAACGTTGGAAATTAGTCGCAATGATTTTGAACTGGTTGTCAGTGAGGAAGGAAGTCAGTTACGCATTAGTTTTTATCCCCCTTTTAAAGAAGATAAAAGTGATAATAGTTCACGCTATTTAATTCATAAAGAAACCCCCACTCGTTTATGCATCTATCAAAAAAATGAACAAATATACCGTTTAAGTGAGATTTTATCCGATGGTTTGGTAATTCCACGCGAAGCTGAAAAAAATTTACGGGAAACACTTTCATCCTTAGCACCAATGGTTAAAATTCAATCGGATTTAGAGGGTGTTAGCGAAGCAGAAGAAGTCCTTGCAGATTCAACCATCCATGCCAATTTATTGCCTTATGGAGAAGGTTTGCGAGCAACATTACGTATTCAGCCCTTTGCTAGGTTCGGACCTCTTTATCCTCCAGGACAAGGACGTGCAAAATTATTAGTAGAACATAATGGTATCGCCTATAAAACACATCGTAATTTAGAGCTAGAACAAAAAAAATTAGATGATTTAATCCTTCATAGTGATGTACTAGGAGAAATAGGAGAATACGAAGATGAATATTTGCTCGAAGATCCTCAAGACTGCTTAGAATTATTAGAACAGCTTAGAGAGCAGGGTGATAATGTGATTATTGCTTGGCCAGAAGGTGAAGTGATGCGGATTAGCTCTCGTTTTGATAGTGGCAATATGCGCCTTAGTATTAATAAAAGTGGTGATTGGTTTCAGTTAGAGGGACAAATTGAAACCGATAAAGGATTGGTGTTATCACTGCGAAGATTACTTGAGTTATCTGAAAAATCAAAAGGTCGCTTTATTGAGTTAGGTGATGGTGAATATCTGTCATTGACGAATCAATTTCGAAAAAAGCTCAATGCGGTACAAAAATACTCAGAGGCTAATGGTGAAGGGGCGCGTATTAATGGGCTAGCGGCCTATGCATTGGATGATTTTTTTGATGATGTAGGTACATTGACTGTTGATGATGAATGGCAACAGCATGTTTATCGATTGAAAAATTTAGAAAATACTGTGGTTGAGATTCCATCTACCTTACAAACAGAATTACGTGACTATCAAGAAGAAGGGTTTCGTTGGTTGAGCCGTTTAGCACAATGGGGGGTAGGGGCTTGTTTAGCCGATGATATGGGTTTGGGTAAAACAGTACAAACACTTGCCTTATTATTACAACGAGGAGGAGACGGTCCGGCCTTGATTGTTGCTCCAACTTCTGTCTGCTATAACTGGAAGGCAGAAATACAGAAGTTTTCCCCGACTTTAAATCCACTCATGTACCGTGGTAGTGAGCGTGAAATACTGATAAAAAATGCGACAAAACGGGATTTGGTTATTGTCACCTATGGCTTATTACAACAAGATAGTGAATTATTCTTAGGAAAACAATGGCATAGTATTGTGTTAGATGAAGCACAGGCGATTAAAAATGTTAATGCCAAGCGTACTCGTACTGCACATCAATTAAAAGGTGATTTTAAATTAGTGACCACAGGTACACCGATTGAAAATCATCTCGGTGAGTTATGGAGTCTGTTCCGCTTTTTGAACCCTGGATTATTAGGTTCGCAAGAACAATTTATGAAGCGTTATATGGTTCCAATTGAACGCAATAATGATGTTGAAATACGTCAACACC
>JALVEA010000135.1 GCA_027008665.1 Thiotrichaceae bacterium
TTATAACTGGCATCGCTGCTAAACCATTAATGCCTGCACCTCGAAAAAGCTGAATTAATAAGGTTTCTGCTTGATCATCTTGATGATGTGCGGTCAGTAGTACTTCATCGGGTTGCAGTATTTGAGACAAGGCATGATAACGCGCTTCTCTAGCAACCGCTTCGAGACTTTTTCCTTGTGGAATTGTGAGTTTTAAAGGAATAACCTCATAAGGAACGGTTAGGTCTTTACAAATGGTTAAGCAATGCTGTCCCCATTGTGTCGCTACAGTTTGCAAGCCATGGTCAATATAAACAGCACGTAATTCAAAACCTTCGGGAGAGTGAATCAGCGGTGCTAATAAATGCAATAAAACATGGGAATCAAGACCGCCACTATAGGCAAGTAATAGCTTTTTAGAAGCAGTCAGTAATCTAAGCTTTTTTACTAAATCTGCGTTGCTAATAAGCATAAGACTATTTATGGGCAAAGAAATAAACAGGATTATTATTCAAACTTACCTAATGACATCAGTTTGTTATAACGTTTTTCAAGCAATTTATCAATACTCAAGGCGCGTACTTCACGTAAGCTAGTTTGTAATGCTTCACGCAATGCTTCTGCAAGCTGATCATAATCTCGATGTGCTCCGCCTAATGGCTCGGGGATAATACGATCAATTAAACCGTGTTGACTTAAAATTTCGGAGGTAATCCCTAACGCTTCGGCAGCTTCATCTGCTTTGTCGGCATCTTTCCATAAAATAGAGGCACAGCCTTCAGGCGAGATAACAGAGTAAGTACTGTATTCTAGCATCATCACTTTATCAGCCACACCAATCGCTAATGCGCCACCTGAACCACCCTCACCGACTACAGTGGCAATAATAGGGGTACGCAATTTTGCCATTTCAAATAAATTACGTGCAATCGCTTCGCTTTGACCGCGCTCTTCTGCCCCTACTCCGGGATAGGCTCCTGGTGTATCAATAAAGGTAATCACAGGAATATGAAATTTTTCCGCCAGCTTCATTAAGCGCAATGCTTTACGATACCCCTCAGGACGTGGCATTCCAAAATTACGCCGAATATTTTCTTTGGTATCACGCCCTTTTTGGTGTCCAATAATCATAATAGGTTGATCATCAAAACGTGCAATACCACCGACAATGGCTTGATCATCACCGTAATGACGATCACCATGCAATTCCTGAAAGTTACTACACAATAACTCAATCAAATCAAAAGTATAAGGGCGTAATGGATGCCGAGCTAGCTGACCTATCTGTTTAGAGGTTAATTTACTAAAAACGCTTTTAGTTAAGGTCTTTGCTTTTTCTTCAAGTCGCTTAACTTCCTCACTCAGATTCACCTCTGAACTGCTAACATAACGCAACTCATCAATTTTTGCTTCTAACTCAGCAATCGGTTGCTCAAAATCCAGAAAATCAGCACTCATAAAAGACCTTAAAATTGTTTAGATAGTTTATCGACAGCAACAAAATAATTATGATTTTGCTGCTTTCTCTATTTCTGCATGGACTTGTTTCATATCCAAATCACGTACTTTAGCAATGACATCAGCTAACTGAGAAGCATTCATCATTCCAGGTTGAGAGAACAACACCACTTGCTCGCGAAAAATCATTAATGTGGGAATAGAGCGAATTTGAAAATGCGCTCCTAGCTCTTGTTCAGACTCTGTATCAATTTTTCCAAACACAATATCTTGATAGGCTTCTTGCTCTGATACTTGTTCATAAATAGGAGCAAAAGACTGACAAGGACCACACCACTCTGCCCAGAAATCGACAATAACAATGTCATTTTTAGTAATAATATTTTCGAATGTATCTGCTGTAATATCTATTGTTGCCACTGCGTATTCCTTATTTTATTGGGATAAATTTGGCGACTAATTCAAGTCAAAACGGACTAATTTTCGTACCGTCTCAGCTTAAAATTAACAACCGTAAATTTTAAGAGCTAATGCTTAATTGCTTGGAATTTGTTCCTAAAATAACAAAAGCCATAAAAGTAGGTAAGAGAATATAAGGTGTGGCTTATGCAATTACAAGCGAAGTGTAAAAAACAATCGTCAATGGAAGCTAATTTTTTATTTTGCTCCCCATTGCATCTGTAATTCATTTTGAATACCGATATGATCTAGTAGCCGTGCTACCATAAAATCAACCAAATCGCTTACTGATTGAGGTTTAAAATAAAAGCCAGGATTGGCGGGCATAATAATTGCCCCCATACGGCTTAGCTTTAACATATTTTCCAAATGAATTTCTGAAAAAGGCGTTTCTCGCACCACTAAAATCAATTTTTTACGTTCTTTTAAAGCCACATCAGCGGCACGTTCCAGCAAGTTTTTACTGCTTCCAATTGCAATCGAAGATAATGTTCCTGTGGTACAAGGACAGACAACGGTTACATCTGCCACACCGCTACCACTTGCAATTGGTGCTAACCACTGCTCCTTTTCAAACACTTTGATTTGACCTGTTTTAGCATGGTATTTCTGAGCAAAAAATAATGCAACATCCGATGCACGTACAGGAAGTTCTAAATCAGTTTCCATTTTGATAACAATATGCGCTGGACGGGAGAGTAATAAATAAATTTGACAGCCAGCTTTAACTAATTCCTCTAATAAACGCAAACCATACATAGCACCTGATGCACCTGTCATAATGAGGGTTATCGTTGGCATTTTGTGTTTCATCATTTTTTATAAATACTTCGTTATAAATCTTTCTTGCATTTCATAGGTTGTTAAAATCCTTGGGAATTTTTTTGATTTTAATAACATTAAATCAAAGTTATGGAACATCATATAAATGGGATCAAATGTCTTTAATAATTCTTTATTATCCAGATCGATAAGATCAAATATCTTATTTATACTTCTTTTTCCATCCACTAGTTCTATAAGCTTTATTCGAAGCGGGGTCATTTCAAATTGCAATAGACCTTTTGGACCCTTATCAGCTTCAATATTTAATTTTAATATTTTATTTAAATGACTGTTTTTTCTTTCTAAAATCATATTTTTCAACATTGGGGCTGTAAAGTATGGAATCAGATCAAAGTCACGCGTACTAGCAACTGTATCCGCCTTATTAGCAACATAAAATGTATGTGTATTAAAAGTCCCTGCCATTAATTCTGCTACAGATTGTTGCTCTATTTTAGAAAGCTTTTTAACTTTTTTTAATATATTTTCATTTCTAATATAGTTTTCAGGTCGATAAGCTAATTTTCCTGTATGGGCGCTACTTCCAATAAACTCTATTATTTTTAAGCCACCTTGTTCTTCAATATAATCATAAAGTTGTGGAACAGTGTATGCCCTATCCTGCGAGTGCAAGAACATGTCATAAATTTCTATATCTCCCCCTTGAATAAGTTTTTCCCGCCATGTTTTTTCATCACGCTTAAACCAATTTTTAGCAGGTAATGTTGGCAACATATTTTTTATATTATCAACTTTCTTTTGCATATTATTTTCATTTTTATTAACAAGCTTCATTAACTCTTGCATTTGGTAAATACCTGTTCTTCCGTATAAACCATAGACCATAATGCTCATAACACCTGATTTTTTTAGCACTGATTTTAATGCATTTAACCCCTCTATTGGCGATTCAAGATGATGTAACACTCCCGTACAGCTAATGTAGTGAAATTTTTTAATTTGCATATTAGGAAGCTCCAGCAATGAATTGAGAATCCAATCAATATTTTTTAGCTTACGCATTTTGGCTCTTTTTTTCGCAACACGCATACTTGCTTGACTCATATCCAAATAAACTACTTTTGCATTAAAGTCTCGCAATTGTTCTGCCATATGAATAACAGCATCCCCTGTTCCTGCACCTGCAACTAAAACTCTAAATGGCTTTCCTTTATTTTTTTTAAATAAGGGCATATCACCCTTAAAGCCGTAGTGATTCAAGCGAGTTAAATTTTCAGAATTTGAGGTATACATGCCCCCTTTTTCATCTTTTAATTCCCTTTTAGGATAGGGATAGTTTTCATATTGCTCCTTAACTTTTTTCAGATAACTGCTTTCTTTCATTCTTCTTCCTTTGATTTGCTTTTTTAACCGCTAAGGTGTTGCGGTGGATGCGTTACACTTATTCACCTTACGGTTTAAATTTGGCGAAGGTATTGTTTTCTAAACCTTGCAATAATTTATCATGTATACCGTCAAAACCACCGTTGCTCATTACCAGTAGCTGGTCGCCTGAAGTTGCTGTTTTTACTACTTCAGCAACCAGTTGATCAATATTATGATAAAGAGAGGCCTTTTCTCCCAGCTCAGAAAGCACTCCCTGCATATCCCAATCAACATCAGCAGGCTGATATAGCAATACTTGATCCGCTATCATTAGAGATTGAGTTAATGCATTTTGGTGTATTCCCATACGCATGGTGTTAGAACGTGGCTCTAAAATAGCAATAATTTTTTTATCGCCTACATTGGCACGTAAACCTGCTAGCGTTGTTTTTATAGCGGTAGGATGATGGGCAAAATCGTCATAAACGCGAATATTATCGACTTCACCACGCAATTGCATTCGCCGTTTAATGCCCTTAAATTCTGCTAGTGCATCAATTGCATGTTGGATAGGAACGCCGACATGACGTGCTGCTGCAATCGCGGCCAGTGCATTGCTAATATTATGCTGCCCGAGTAGATCCCATTTCACAATGCCTTGCTCTTCACCCTCAAATAAGACTTTAAACTCACTACCATCAGCTTGAATATATTTGACACTCCAAGTAGAAGAAAAAGCATTGTCTTCTTTTGAGGAAAACTCTTCAATCGGTGTCCAACAGCCTCGTTCTAATACATTATCAAGGTTTTCTTCGTTTGCATTAGAGACAACCAAACCCTCGCTCGGGACAATTCGCATCAGATGATGAAATTGGATTTTAATCGCTTCTAAATCAGGAAAGATATCGGCATGATCATATTCAAGATTATTCAAAATCAATGTTTTGGGATGATAATGTACAAATTTAGAGCGTTTATCAAAAAAGGCGGTATCATATTCATCCGCTTCAACCACAAAAAAAGGCGTATCACCCAAACGTGCTGATACTCCAAAATTTTCTGGTACACCACCGATTAAAAAACCAGGACTCATCCCTGCGTATTCAAGAATCCATGCTAAAATACTCGCCGTGGTTGTTTTTCCATGCGTCCCTGCCACTGCTAATACCCAACGGTCTTTTAAGATATGTTGGTAAAGCCATTGAGGCCCTGAGGTATAAGAACGATTTTGATTTAGCATATCTTCAATCACGCCCATACCACGTCGCATAAAATTGCCTACTACAATTTCATCGCTATCATCGTCTATATTTTCAGTCAGAAAATCCTCTCGAACATCCACACCTTGAGAAGCAAGTAAGGTGCTCATTGGCGGATAAACATTTTTATCTGAACCTGTCACTTCAATCCCAGATTCCTTCGCTAATAACGCAACCCCACCCATAAACGTACCACAGATGCCTAAAATATGTATTTTCATGTTTTAATCTAAATCCTCTAGTTCATCGATAAGGCTTTTCTTTTTTTCTATTGCCTTCTGATCTAATTTTCCATCACTAATTAGATATTTACGTTTTTGCAGCCAAGCATCGCGTAGACTATTGTAATCATCATCGGACATATCCTTTAACAGACCATCGACTGATAAAAGATCAGCACGTTGATCTATTTTATCCAAGGTATAATAAGCAAGAGAGTCTTTAAAGAAAAAAGAAGGATTAGTGACCGTATCAATAATGGTCCCTACACCATCTCGCATCGTAGAAGGGCCTAAAATAGGTAGCATAATATACTCCCCTGAAGGCACACCCCATACTGCTAATGTTTGTCCAAAATCTTCGTGGTGCTTTTGTAATTTCATTTTAGTCGCAATATCGAAAACGCCCCCCAGACCAAGAGTGCTATTCACCACAAAACGTCCTGTGTCAGAAGCCGCATCCTTGAGCTTGAATTGCAATAATCCATTAAGCGCATTAGGTACATCTGCTAAATTTGAAAATACATTCGTGATACCTCTATTGATAAATTCAGGGGTAATATTTCGATAACCTTTTGCTAAGGGTTTGATAACTCCTGTATCAATGGATTTATTAAATAGATAGGCATCACGATTAAAGGCGGTTAATGAGGGGGGTTTAGAGACATCTACTGAAGGGGACTTATTGCTTGTTAAGTCAATTTGTTGAGAAGAACAGGCAGTTAGCCAAAGAGATGCCAGAATAATAACAATTAATTTTTTATTCATTAATAATAAATTCCCAATAATGTTCAGTGAGGCAAACGCTTTGCACAGTCTTTTACACTAGGTATGAGCTTGAATCATTTCTTCTAACGGCTGAGGTCTTGAAATACCATAACCTTGTCCATAGTCAATCGATATCATCCTTAACATCTCCATTATTTCATCATTTTCTACATATTCGGCTATAATTTTCAAACCCATCCTGTGACCCACTTGAACAATTGACTGTACCATGGCTCTTGCGACATTATCTGATAAAATATCTTTGATAAAGATGCCATCAATCTTTAAATAATCAACATCAAGTAAACGTAAATAACCATAAGAACTAACACCTGTTCCAAAGTCATCCAAAGAAAAACTACTTCCTCTTGCGCGTAATGTTTCAATAAATTTTTCTGCCACTTTCAGATTACTCACTGCGACTTGTTCGGTAATTTCAAAACACAACATACGCGGATCTATTTGAGCATCATCTATCTGTTTTAAGACAAAATCCAGAAATTTTTCATCATCCAGACTCGTACCTGAAAGGTTGACTGCAAAAACAGGGATCGGGGATTGTTTTTTAATATTTTTCAGTTGGCGCATCACATCTTTGACAACCCAGCGGTCTAGTTCTGGCATCATTGCGTTATTTTCAGCAACAGGAATAAATTCATCAGGAGGGATAATATTATTATCATCATCGTACATACGAATTAGAATTTCATAATGACTATAAGGCAATGTATATTGACTTGCCTCTAAAGCATGAATCGGCTGTGCAAATAAACGAAAACGATTATCTTTAAAGGCCTCTTTTAAATTCCATACTCCCTTTACATCATTTTGCGCTCGCTGAACATCGGGATCATCTTTTCGATAGGCAAGAATTCGATTACCTCCTTTCTTACGTGCAATCCGACAGGTGAGATCCCCTTCTGAGAGTAATTTAGCCGCTGTAGTGCTAAATTTGTTAACTAAAACAAAACCACCGCTCACTGTGACAGGATAAACGGTAGTATTCCATGAAAACTGAAATTCATTCACAGCATTTCGAATCTCTTTCATCGCCTTCACTGCTGAAGAAATATTGCGCTCACGAAATAAGACACCAAACTCATCTGTATTTAAACGTGATAATAAATCAATCGATTTATTAATATTTTGTTGCAGTAATTCTGCAATACGACGAATCAATACATCACCCGCTGTATAGCCAATGGTATCGTTGATATTTTTAAACTGATCAACCGACAAATGAAAAAAGATATGACTCGATCCATGTTTTTTCGAATCATTAATAACCGTGTTTAATAGAATTTCAAATGCTTTACGATTTAATAGATGGGTTAATGCATCACGTTTTTCTAAAATTTCCAGTTGTGCTTCTAAGGTTTTTCGCTGCGTAATATCTTTAAAATTTAATACATTAGAATATAAACCTGGACGATGATAACCACAATCCATTGTAATCACACTAAGCTCTACCGTAAGAATATTCTTATCATCAACATTTAGCTCACATTCTTTCCATGCAGAGGCATCAGCTAAGCTTGAAAAATCATTAATCGCTAACTCGGTATCAGAAGCAACTAAAGAGAACACCGATTGATAACATTTGCCAACCAGTTGTCTTAATCGAGCTGAAAATATCTTTTCTGCGGCAGGATTGACATACAAAATAATATCTTTATCGCTAATAATAACAACTGGGTACGGAATAACCTTAAACGCTTCTTGCTTATAATCCATCCCTGTTTTACCGACAAGTACGCCACCTGAGTATTTTCTTTGCCTTATAATAAGCCAAATAATAAGGAAACAAATGAATAATAGGACGATCAATAAAGATTCTATAAAATGGGAAGATAAAAACTCCATTGGTGAATATTCCATCCTTAGTTCCTAGGAAGTTCTTTCGACTATTCCTAATATTATTATTATTTATTAAAAAACTTTATAGCACAAAAAAACTAAATACAACCTGTATAAAAATCGACCTCACAAACAAAAAAAGGCCGAAACCTAAATAAGGAATCGACCTTTTTGAAATAAATATAAGCGTTATACCTTTTCTTTAATACGCGCTGCCTTACCTGTCAAACCTCGTAGATAATACAATTTAGCACGACGCACATCACCACGACGTTTCACTTCAATACCTGCAATTGCCTTACTGTAAGTTTGAAATACACGTTCAACCCCTTCACCATGAGAAATTTTCCGTACTGTAAAAGCAGAGTTTAAGCCACGGTTTTTCTTGCCAATCACAACCCCTTCAAAAATCTGTAAACGTTCACGATCACCTTCTGTTACCCGCACCTGAACAGCTACGGTATCCCCTGGGTTGAAGTCAGGAATTTCTTTATTCATTTGCTCTGCTTCAAGCTGTTGGATAATATTGCTCATGGTTTGTCCTCTATTTCTTTAATATTTTGTAAAAAGTCACGCAAAAGTTTTTTGTCTTCTGCATCTAAAATTCTGTTTTCTAATAACTCAGGTCTTCTTAGTTGAGTCCGTCCTAACGCTTGTTGTCTACGCCATCTTGCAATACGCTGATGATTACCACTTTTAAGCACCGCAGGAATCTCTTTTTCTGCAAAGATTTCAGGGCGTGTATAGTGTGGATAATCCAAAAGACCATCTGAGAAGGAATCTTGATCTGCCGAATCTTTATGACCTAGCACATCAGGCAATAAGCGAGTAATCGAATCAATCAACACCATTGCACCTAACTCACCACCACTAAGAATATAGTCTCCAAGAGACCATTCTTCATCAACTTCCATTTCTAAAACGCGTTCATCAACACCTTCATAGCGACCACAAAGAAAAATTAAACCTTGCTTTGTTGACATTTCCTTAACTGCTGCCTGATTCAGTGTTTTTCCTTGTGGGCTTAAATAAATAACTTTTGTTTTTATTGCCTTATTTAAATTAACCGTTCTAACCGCTTTAATGGTTGCCACCAGACAGTCAGGCTTCATCACCATGCCAGGACCACCACCATAAGGACGGTCATCAACAGTTCGATGCACATCCTTTGTATAATCACGTGGATTCCAGCAATGCAAATCAATCAATCCAGTCTTAGCAGCACGACCGACAATGCCTGATGCCGTTACCGCTTGAACCAGTTCTGGAAATAAAGTGATGACATCAAAACGCACCATGAAATCTCGCTAAGGTTACCCTAAAACTCAGGATCCCAATCAACCACTATTTTTGATAATTTTAAATCAACATTAATAATAACATCCCTAGTAATATAAGGGATATAACGCTCTCTATCACCTTCAACCACTAAGACATCATTGTTTCCAGTCTCAAATAGCCATGCAACCTTACCTAAATCAACACCAGCAGTTGTTACAACAGCAAGACCTTCAAGCTCGGACCAGTAATATTCACCTTTTTTAAGCTTAGCTAATTGCTCTTTAGCAATAAAAATCTTAACACCAATCAATTGACGTGCCTGATCGGGATCAGTTATACCTTCTAACTGAGCAACAATAACCTTCCCCTGACGACGACCATTAAGCACCCGAATAGATTGATGCTTCGCCTCAGCAGAAGATAGTTGCCATGTTTTATACTTAACAATATTCTCTCTTGGCATAGTATGGGAAAACACTTTCACCCACCCCTTTACACCAAAAACACCTGAGATTTCCCCCAAGTGAATCGTATCAGAAGACTGTTTCATATAAATCTAACGCTATATTTTAAGCCACAGACTCAGAAGCCTCTCGTGCCGCCTTACTATCTTTGATTAATTTAGCAACTCTAGCTGAAGGTTGAGCCCCTAGATCCATCCAATGCTTAATACGATCAAGCTCTAAATGTAAAGGTACTTCTTGACCCTTTGCTTGAGGGTTGTAATACCCAAGACGTTCAATGTATCCACTGTCTCGTGGCTTACGTGAATCTGTAACAACAACACTATAAAAAGGACGTTTCTTTGCTCCGCCTCTTGCTAAACGAATAGTAACCATATATTTGTCTTCTACGTTGGACTCTAAATAATATCTATTAAAAAGACCGCCAAGCAAAACCTGAACAATCTCGACCGAAAAAATAATCGCGCAATTTTACTCTTTTTAACTAAAATTGAAAGCACTAATTCTATTTAGTGCAAGATTCTTTTGTACAAATGAGGTGCTTGTTGACGATTATAACTTAAACCTTGCCGACCTGGTTTAGCCGATAAGGCGCGTGCTTTATTTTCAAGTCGCTTAGTGACTAACATTTTTCTTAATGCCTCAATTCTATTATAAGGTTTTTGTCTAGATCTTCTCTTGGCTTGTCGAGAGGATTTTATTTGCAATGCACGTATTCTTTGCAAAGCTGCCCTTTTATCAGTGGATATACCTTTATAATTTGTGATATTTTTATTAACAAAACGGTGAGTTGTTTTATTGTTTTTTACAGCAGATGGATAGGAGGATTTTACGCCTAATGAACGTATCCTATTAAGGATTTCCCTATCTTCTGCGGACATTCCTTTGTAATTATTAGGGTTTTTATTTACCAATCCATCCTCTAGCACTAAGGTAGCAAGCTCTGGATTGCCTGATAAAATGCCAAAAATACGCAATACTTTTTTTACATAATTACGTGTCTCTTTATAAGGAGGAATACCATTATACTGATCCACTTTGCCTTCACCTGCATTGTAAGCAGCCGTTGTTTTTCGCAAATCACCATTATAACGCTGGAGTAGGAAACGAAGATATTTTGTTCCTGCATTAATATTTTGCTCTATATTAAAACTATCACTGATACCAAAACGTTCTGCAGTTGCTGGTATAAGTTGCATTAGCCCCTGTGCTCCTACAGGTGAAACCGCCCTACTATTATAACAAGATTCAACCGCAATCACTGCCCTTATTAGATTACTATCAACTGAATACTTCCTTGAATTCTTCATAATGGTGTGATTTATTTTAGAGGCTCTGCGCTTAATTATTTCAATATCACTTAAACAAGACCAAGCTTTGCTTTTAGGCTTAAATGTCACTTTACGAATTTTAGCTTTTTCGACAACGGAAGGAGTTTCCGTTAACATCGCTAAACGTTGATAAGGCTCAGCAGTAGCGATACCATTTATTAAAAAAGTAAAAATAATCGCAATCATTGTATTTATTGTGTTCATATAGGAAGTGTAACTAAAAAATATAAGTAGCTAGTAATATATAGGGTTAAATTTTATTAACAAGTTTATTTGTCAATCTTTATTGACCTTTAGTGATTAATATACTTAATGCCTAAAGCCGTTTAAGATGAAGGGTTACTTTGTAAATAAATCATAATTGCAAGGATAATAAGCTTGCTTGGGAGTATTTTAGTGATGAATAAAAAAATTCGATTAACAGAGTATAGTCATGGAGCGGGTTGTGGTTGCAAAATATCCCCTGCTGTTTTAGATCTGATGTTAAAAACGCAGTTAACCGAGCCATTAAATAGTGCCTTATTAGTGGGTAATAGCTCACGCGATGACGCTGCTGTCTATGATATTGGAAATGGTATTGGCATTATCAGCACCACCGATTTTTTTATGCCTATTGTCGATGACCCCTTTACCTTTGGACAAATCGCAGCAACCAATGCAATCAGTGATATTTATGCAATGGGTGGCAAACCGATTATGGCGATTGCAATTTTTGGCTGGCCTATTAATAAACTAGCTCCTGAGGTTGGACAGCAAGTGATTGAAGGGGGCAGAAAGGTTTGTCAAGATGCGGGAATTAGTTTAGCAGGCGGGCATAGTATTGATGCACCTGAGCCTATTTTTGGCTTAGCGGTAACAGGAATGATCAATATTGATCACTTAAAACCTAATAATACCGCAAAAGCAGGCGATTATATTTTCTTAACCAAGCCATTGGGTATTGGCGTTTTAACCACCGCTCAAAAGAAGAAAAAAATTCAAGAAGAGCATATTAACCTTGCGATTGAAACCATGTGCCAACTGAATAAAATTGGCTCTGAATTATCAAAAATTAAAGGGGTAAATGCCATTACTGATGTGACGGGTTTTGGTTTAGCAGGTCATTTACGTGAAGTCTGTGAAGGAAGCGGGCTAAATGCTATCCTTGATTTTGATAAAATACCACTACTGAGCCATGTCAATGAATACCTTGATATGGGTTGTACCCCAGGGGGAGCAGGTCGTAACTTTGAAAGCTTTGGACATGTTTTAGGAGAGACAACCCAACGACAACGTGAAATATTATGCGACCCTCAAACCAGCGGAGGGTTACTGGTTATGGTAAGTGATGAGGGTATTGAGGAGTTCCTAAATATTACTCAAAAAAATAATCTAGTGTTAGAACCAATCGGGCAATTACTAGAAGCTTCTGATCCTAAAACGAGATGTATTAGTTTAAAATAACAGAGCTTGATGCGGGCTTGTAGCCCCATCTTGCTAGTTTTTATAATAGT
>JALVEA010000136.1 GCA_027008665.1 Thiotrichaceae bacterium
TATTTTTGAATGCCGCAATGCTTAAGAGACTTTGCAATCTATATAAATTATCTTTCACTAAGATAAAAATAACAAATATGGTAGTATTTTGGGCTGATAACTGCATATTACTTATACTAAAAATAATGAATAACACTTTCTTACACTCTTTCTTTCTTAAAATCAGTCTGATTATTGGCTTGTTTATTAGTTTACCCTTTGCTGTCTATGCTGAAGAAAAGCTTAAACGGATAGAGTCTGATGCAATCATTCAGCCATTGCCACTGCGTTTAACACCTAAGTGGTGGGATCAATTTGCACAGGCTAAGCATAAAAATTTAAAAGAACAGCTTAGTCAATTAAAAAAAGAACTGAATTTAATTAATACCCCAAAAGAAGCACACGAACTGGCAACACAAATTATTACCCTGCTCGAACAATATGAAAACAAAAGAAATACACCCTTACCTATAAAAGTAAGTGTAAAAAACGATGAAAAACGAATTTATTTTTTAGATGATATTTTTCAACTCATTCATCAGAAAAAAAGTGCAACGTCTAATCTAGAATTGCTAAAAACAAATCATAAAGCCTTGCTTGAAGAAATAAAGATAGCCAATAAATCTTTAAATAAAATCAAACTACGTTATCTAAAAAATAAAGTGATCGATACGGATAAGTTAATGCAAGGATTGAATTGGATAGCAACTAGAATTAACCTATCCTTATTGGAATTAACCAAGAAATCAATCAGTTCAAGAAAAAAACTACTGACCGAAAGGCTGCAAGCATTAGAAGAAGAAAATAAATTTGCTTTAGAAGAGTTGGTCATTAAACCCAAGCAAATTATAGAATCAAAGCTTTCTATTAATATATTAGAAAGTAAAATTAAAAAACTTAAAAAAAGATTACAGAAACTAAAAAGTGATGAGCGATCTATCACCATTATTGATCAAGCAACAAAATCAGATAAACAGTTATTGTCACTGAAAATATTAGAATCATCAGTTGAACTAAAAAAAATTGAGACAGAACACTTAACCCATCTGCTGATTAATGATATTAACCGTCTAAAAAAGAATTCTCCAGAAAAAATTCGTACTGAAATTAGAGAAAATTTACATCAAATCACAACTCACATAAAAAACACACTTGCATGGATGCAGGAGGTTGGAAATCGAGTTGAAAAAGAAGAAAATGCCATCAATTCATCAAAAGCCTTGGATAATGATGATGACTCTCTAAAACTAATAAGAAAACGTGAGCAAATAGTAAAAAATATTTATAAACAAGGTGTGGAGTTAGAACAAAAACAAACAAAATTACAGCTTTTGACAACAGTAATTGATTACAAACTGACTAAAACAGCTAAAGGTGCTGCCATTTTAGTGGAAAAAGCAGATGAAACGTTGCGCTATAGTTGGAAAAATATTGTGACATGGCTCAATGGCTCTCTTTTTTCCATTGGCGGTACACCTGTGACTCCAATTGGTCTTTTGCGCTTTTTATTTATTCTTTTTATTGGCTGGTTTTTATCCCGCATTGTTCAACACACAATTAAAAAGGTTAATAATCGTACTCATGGAGGAATGCAAGAATCTTCTATTGCAACCCTTAGTCGTATTGCGAGTGTCGTTTTAGTCGGTATTTCATTATTAATTGGTTTTTCTAGTCTTGGCATAGATGTGACTAAATTAGCGCTAGTTGCAAGTGCGCTCAGTGTTGGTATTGGGTTTGGATTACAAAATATTATTAATAATTTTGTCTCAGGTATTATTTTATTGTTTGAACGCAGTATGAAAGTTGGTGACTATATTATGTTAGCCGATGGTACACGCGGTGAAGTCAGGGAAATTAATATTCGCAGTACCGTAATCAATACCAATGATAATATTGATGTTATTGTGCCTAATTCTGAATTTGTTAATACTCCTGTTACCAATTGGACTATGAATGAACGCTTTTTGCGTTTAAAAATCCCTTTTGGGGTTGCTTATGGCTCAGATAAAGAATTAGTACGTCGTATTGTGGTAGATGCGGCTTTATCATTACCCTACACCTTAAATCAAATCGAACGTCAATACCCACAAGTGCGCTTAGAAGGCTTTGGCGACAGTAGTTTAGATTTTATGCTAGTTGTATGGATAAAAGCAGAATGGGCTAATCGCCCTGGACGAGTAAAAGCAGCTTATAACTGGGAAATTGCAACCACTTTGGAAAAACATGCGGTTGAAATTCCCTTTCCTCAACGCGAGGTGCGCTTGTTGGGTGAATTATCATCAGAAGTGGCGACTAATGCCTGACTTCTGGTGTACTTTAAGTGCTTGCTTTCTGTTAGCATTAGGGCTAATAAATTCTAATTATCATAGGAAGTAATCGGTGATCAAACAAATTAAAAGCTTCTTTAAACACATTACCTTATTAGACCCCCAATATTCACTTAATATGACCATCGTTTTACTCTTAAGCGTGGTCTCTTTTTATACCTCCTTTGATGGTTTGCGCCATTATATGTTTGGCAATAACAGCGATAATGCTTCATGGGCGTTATTAGTGTTACTGGCTTTCTTAGTCTTTTTGATTCAATTATTATTGATTGTGGCTTTAATGCGTTTAACTCAACGCATCTCCTTAACTAATAAGATCTCGATGTTGCTACTTTATATGATAGCGATGGGATTTAGTGTCTTTTTAAGTTATAGCTATTGGTATCAAGCGATTCAAGCAGATAACTATGCCTATGATAATTTCAATATCCAACTCGATGAGAGTTTAAGTGATGTTGGGGTTTATCAAGATACCTTCTCTAGTATTAAAAAAATAGCTACTGAACTGGCTGAATATTCTCAAGAAACGGCTTTATTAGAGAAAAATAGAGGCAAAACTTGTGGCGATAACTCTTCTCCTGGCGCTGGACCTCGACTTTCATTGCGTAATAGTGAAGAGAATTTATTTACCTTAATGAATAGTAATATTTCATTATTAAATGATGAAGTTATACAGAAAATCAATAAATTAGATAGTATTCGTTACGGTTATTCTCCTGATGCAAATATTCAAGAATTACAAAAATCCATGAATGTTGTGATTGCTGAGGTCAATCGTTATAAGCAAAATCCTGATTTAATTAAAGCCAAAAAACAGCTTAAAGAGCATAGCGGAGATAATAGAGAGACATTAAGTACCTTGCATAATGGTTCTAGTCGCACTGTGTCTTGTCCTGACGCTATTATCACTCAAAAAGCGCAATTATTATTAAGGCGTATCAATGATTTACCAGTTCTGAAAAATATTCGTTTATTTAATTCGCAAGATCAGCGCGAGGTGATGCAACGAGCATTAAAAGTCTTTTTAGTCATTCCTTCTACAGTTAAAAATTTATTATTTTCAAATACTGAAGATAGTCTAAATAATGAAGCAGAAAAAGATGCGGAAGCGGTTAAATCCAGTGATTTCACTCCTTTAATTTTAGGTGTAATGATTGATTTGATTATCTTTTTTGTCGGTTATGGGAATGGAAAATATTCTCAGCAACGCAATTACCTCAGTGGAAAATTTCACGGTCAACATTTCAGCGTTAATGATGCGATTAAGATTAATCATGTGTTTAATATTAAGGAATTACGAGAAAATCTACAGTGGTATCACCACCAATTAGGACGAAAACATTTAATTATTATCCC
>JALVEA010000137.1 GCA_027008665.1 Thiotrichaceae bacterium
GCATAAGCTTGTTCCGTATCGGATTTAGAGGCGATATGACGTGCCGCACGTTGTAGATAATCAGCAACGGCCCAGTGGTATTTATAACCTAATGCATCTTTAATGATATTAGCAACAACGGGAGCTGCCCCTCCTAATTGTGCATGACCGAAATCATCACGCGTTCCTTGCTCTGCTAGGAAGCGTCCATCAGGCCATGCCGTGCCTTCTGAAACAACGACAGTACAATAGCCGTGACTCTTCACTTTAGCATCAACTAACGCTAAGAATTTCTCTTGATTAAACTCAATTTCAGGGAAAAGGACAACCACAGGAATATCATTATCTTCATCCGCTGCTAATGCACCAGCGGCTGCGATCCAACCTGCATGACGACCCATGACCTCTAATACAAAGATTTTAGTTGAAGTCGCCGCCATAGAAGCAACATCAAAACTTGCCTCACGAGTTGAAATAGCAATGTACTTAGCCACTGAACCAAAACCAGGGCAGTTATCAGTGATTGGCAAATCATTATCAACCGTCTTAGGTACGTGAATGGCTTGAATAGGAAAACCTGTCTTTTCAGAAAGTTGAGACACTTTAAGACAAGTATCCGCCGAGTCACCCCCACCATTATAGAAAAAATAACCAATATTATGCGCTTTGAATACCTCGATTAAACGATCATATTCCGCTTTATTCTCCTCTAAAGATTTCATTTTGTAGCGACAAGAACCAAACGCCCCCGATGGAGTATGACGCAACGCTGCAATATCCTCATCCGACTCCTTACTAGTATCGATAAGATTTTCCATTAATGCACCAATAATACCGTTTTGACCTGCAAAAACAGTCCCAATCTTATCAGGATGTTTGCGAGCAGTTTCAATAACACCACAAGCTGATGAATTAATTACAGCGGTCACACCGCCTGATTGAGCATAAAAAGCATTTTTTACTGCCATGTTAATATTTCCTACGTTTTATAAATTATCGACTGCCTAAGGGTGTCTCACGGACTCAGGTATTAATCAGGAGGGCATTTCTACGCTAAATTTTATCTAGTGTATATATATCTTATGTTATATGTAGGTCTAAAATGCTTGAAAAGCCTAGTAGATCAAGTCTGAATTGTTATTTATGGAGTCGATTAGTATTTTTTATTTCATATAAAATAAAAGGGTGAGCTTCAAATATTCCAACGGAA
The DNA here is from genome assembly GCA_027008665.1 of Thiotrichaceae bacterium. GTDB lineage: Bacteria > Pseudomonadota > Gammaproteobacteria > Thiotrichales > Thiotrichaceae > JAGLBW01. Next base: position 1,190 of record JALVEA010000137.1, read on the forward strand.
TTACAAATTCCGTTGGGTTTAGCACATTCTAGCAGAACTTATTTTGCTATTTTTTCTGGTAGATTATTGAATAATTTTGCATCTGTATTACCTGAGGTAAGTCTAAATGCGGTTGTGCTTCCTGAAGAAGATGGATAACTCATACGATTAACAGGAGTTATTTGGTTGCCTCTCATTTCAAAAACAGTCCATAAAGTGCCTGCTTGGTTAGGCACATTAAATTCAGCCACTAATCCACTATTATTATATACTTTCACCTGCGCACCAGAGTTAGCCATAGCATTACTAGAGCTGGAAAATCTGTTTGAATAGTCGTGAATCGAATAACGATAAAGACCTTCAAATTGTTGTTCAATGGTGGTGGTTTCAGGTCCGTAACTGGATCTATCATCTCGGTCTAAATTAACATAAGTACTTCTGTCTTGAGCAAAATAAACATGAAACCTATCAACACTATTATTTGACATTGGACCGGTAAGGTGGCTATCTAAGTCAGATGGATTGGCTCCCCAACTAAGAACAATACGCATTTCACCACCTGCTAATAATGGGCTAATAACGCCGTTTTGTCCGTCACTAGTTATTCCTCCGAGTACAAGGATCGTAAAGTAGTTTGTTTGATAGCCAACACCCGATATTTCACCTGTATAATTTCCTGCCTCTAGTTCTGCTAAAGTATAAGCACCATTATTATCAGTTGTGGTGGTTGCAATAACAGTGCCTATTCGAGCATTGATTCCTTTGCGAACATCAATTCTTAATCCTGATACACCATTGCCATCTAATGCATTTCTTATTTGTCCTGTAATATTTCCAATACCAGCATATTGGCTATTAATTTGTAAAATAGTCTCCAAGTATTTTATCTCGTTTGCTTGAGTTTCAATGCTATTATAATCCTCTGTTAGGTAATTAGGCTTTACTAAGGTAATAGAATATCCCGCTCCAGCGACTAGGTTTTCAAAACGATAGCTTCCTGTGGTACTAGTACTAGCTTCCTGTAGCAATTGCCCATTGTGATAGAGTTTTACTTGAACTCCCTCAAGTGGATTATCGCTTACAGATTCTTTAACGATGCCAGTAATAACAGAAACACCATCGGCGGCACAGTTATTTTCAATGGGTTCAAGAGTTGTAAGGTATTGCCTTATTAAGGCTTTAGCTGAATCTACTGTAGAGAGATGTTCAGTTACACAAGCTAGTGCATCAATAGAGCGTGTGTAGGCTAATGATCCTGGTTCACCATTGGAAGCAGCACCTAATCGATCCTTGTAATAGCGTCCAACATCTACTTTGTTAGAGAACATACGTTGTGATGTTATTCCCTCTGGAAGAGTGCCAGCATAACCTAATACATCATTAACAAAAGTGACAATAAATTCAGGTTTTGCTAAGCCATTATTTAACTTTGTCACCCACCACTCTAGCCCACCTGAATCGGGTGCTCTATTTAGAATATTATTATAGATCTTGGTTATAAACTGAGTATTTGAATAGGAACTAGGATACTCTTCTAAAAATTGTTCATGTGCCATAAATTTTTCAGATATGGATAATAAAGTAGCATTTTGATTGAGAGCAGCTTGATTATTCCAATAATCAAATCCATTTTGATCGGGAGCTCGATTGTAATAAGCAATATAAAGTCCAATAATGGATTGTTGAACAGTAGGAGTCGCTAAAGCTATATTATTTGCCAGCATTGAAAAAAGAAGGAGGAGAATTATTCGCAATGTGTTTTTTATATTCATGGTTTTTGTCCCTATATTTTAAAAAAAAATTCCTTAAATTTCTGATAATAATAACTATCGAAAAATCATCGCCACCAAGGGTAACGTATTGAAAATAATTATTTTTAATACGCATTACACTTTTATCTAAGTCTACTCAGAGAGAATACTTTGAATTTTTTACTTAAAAAAGCGCGTATTATTTTAGCCTAAAACAAGGTGTAAATAAAAGGAGCAATAATAGATCCTTGGGATAAAACTAATAATCCACCAAGTAGTAGTAAAACGATAATAATAGGCGCTAACCAGAATTTTTTTCTAGTTTTTACAAATCCAAATAGATCTTTAATTAATTCAAACATTAGTATATTTTCTCCATTTGTTTTTTATTTTGTATTGTACTTTTTTCCCAATAGCTTGCGTTTTCTTTTTTGTTTACGGTTCTTTTCATGGCATCTTTTTTCATTATTTTTAAAGCAATTGCAATGGGGGTGAAAAGTATAAAAAAAACAATACCTAGAATAATTCGTGTATTGATAAAACCTAATAGATTGCCTAATTTAATCCAAGGTTTGTACAGAATAATAAGTGTTGCGGGTGCAAGTAATGCCCATAAAATAAGTGCAAAAGAAATACCCCAAGGAATAAAGGAAAACTTCCAATCAAATAACCAAGGAAATAATAGACCAAATAGCAGGCTAATCAATCCTGCCATAATAAAAGCAAAGTGACGGTATTCTTTATTTTCCATTTTTTTTCATACTCTTGTTAATCCAATGCAAATTCTTGTTGCCATTGAGTATCTTTTTTTTGTTCAGGTTGATCAACTTTGCATAAAATAATATTTTCCATCACTAGATAGTCCATCTCGGTTCGCATAAAACAGCGATAGGCATCTTCTGGGGTGCAGACAATGGGTTCGCCGCGTACATTAAAAGACGTATTGATTAATACAGGCGTTCCTGTCTTTTTTTCAAATTCATTCAATAATGACCAGTATTTAGCATGAGTGTTTTTACTAACGGTTTGTACTCTTGCGGTATAATTGACATGGGTAACAGCAGGTATTGTTGAACGTGGAATATTTAATTTATCCAGCCCTAACGTTTTATCATTATCATCGGTTTGAATACATTTATCAGCATTTATCTTAGTGACTAACAACATATAAGGAGAGGGTGTTTTCAGATCAAACCAATCCGATACTTTTTCTACTTTAACGGAGGGAGCAAAGGGTCTAAATGATTCTCTGTATTTTATTTTTAGGTTCATAATCGATTGCATTTTCGAACTTCTAGGATCTCCAATAATAGAACGCGCTCCTAAGGCACGAGGACCAAACTCCATTCGTCCTTGAAACCAGCCGATAACATGACCTTCAGCAATCAGTGTTGCTATTTTTGCTAATAAAATATCATCCTCTAAGCGTTGATACTGTGCCTTAGTCTTATTCAAATAAGCCGTGATTTCTTTATTACTAAAAGATGACCCAAGATAGGCCCCTTGCATTTTATCGTTTTTATTATCAGCCATGCGATCATTGTTTAAATATTGATACCAGATAGCGTAGGCTGCTCCTAAAGCTCCTCCCGCATCCCCTGCGGCAGGTTGAATCCAAATATCTTTAAATAATTTTTGTTTTAATAAATTGCCATTAGAGACACAGTTTAACGCAACACCCCCTGCCAGACATAAATAGTCAACTTTGAGCTTTTGTTTAATAGTCTGTGCAATGCGAAGCATAATCTCTTCGGTGACAACTTGTATTGAGGCGGCTAGATCCATTTCTTTTTGTGTGATTTCGGATTCTGCTTTGCGAGGAGCTTGTCCAAATAGGGTATCAAAATGTTTATTAGTCATGGTGAGACCCGTGGCAAAATTAAAATACTTCATATTAAGCCGAAAGCTACCGTCTTTTTTAACATCAATCAGATGTTGGTAAATTAAATCAACATAACGTGGCTCACCGTAAGGGGCGAGTCCCATTAATTTATATTCGCCTGAGTTGACTCTAAAACCTGTGTAGTAAGTAAAAGCTGAATAAAGTAACCCTAAAGAATGGGGGAAATTAATTTCCCATTGTGGCGTTAGCCGATTTTTCTCCCCAAGCCAAACGGATGTTGTTGCCCATTCCCCTACACCATCGACGCAAAGTACCGCTGCTTTTTCAAAAGGAGAGGGAAAAAAAGCAGAAGCGGCATGGGCTTGATGGTGTTCAGTAAAGCGAAGTGGTGGTAATTTGTCTTTAGCAATCCCTGATAATTGATTTAATTCATTGCGTAAGGTTTGTTTTAAAAATAATTTTTCTTTTAACCAAATTGGCATAGCGGTTAAAAAGGATAAGAAGCCTTTTGGGGCATAGCTAAGATAGGTTTCTAATAATCGTTCAAATTTTATTAAGGGTTTATCATAAAAGACAATATGATCCACATCCTGCAAAGAGATACCCCCTTCCTCAAGGCAATATTGAATCGCTTGCTTAGGAAAGGAAGGATCATGTTTTATACGTGAAAAACGCTCTTCCTGTGCGGCGGCAATTAGCTTTCCTTCTATTAATAAAGTTGCAGCACTATCATGATAATAGGCGGAGATGCCAAGTATAATTGTCATTTTTATTTTATTTGTGAGTGTTAATCAAAACTGAATTTGAGCCAAGGCATTATATATATCCCGTGCCATTATGGCATTACCTTCTGCTGTTGGATGCAGTAAATCCAAAAACAGTGTTTTCTGATGCAACTGATCAAGACTGAGGGAATGATTGATGACCATAATATTCTCTTCTTTTGCGACTTTATGCATAATTTGTCGGTATTTTTTTGCTTGTTGAAGAAAAAAGGGTTTGCTATAGCGTACCTGAAATTCTTTGAGTCCTTCTTTAGGTAGATGATCTAAATCAAAAGGAGGCTCAACAAAGAGAAGCTTAGTATTGTTTTCTTGAGCCAATAAAATCATTGCACGTAAATTTTGTTCATATTGACGCAATGCGGCATTATTTTTTATATCAATTAATCCTTGTTCTGAACCTTTATCCATAATAAACCAATGAACTAGGCGGGAATGTTTGGTCAGCCATGTCAGCCATGCAGGTGCTTGTTGATGCACTAAAATATCAGGATGCCAGTTTTTAATAGAAGAATACCAAATATCATTCCACATAATATTCACTAGTATGACATCCACTTTTATCTCTTTATTGGATAAAATTTCTTTAAGATAAAGTAAAGTTTGACTAGAGGTATAAGAGGGAATACCTGCATTAATCACATAGGTTAAATGATCATTAGCCTGTTGTTTATTGGCAAAGTATTGCATTAAATAAGCAGGATAAGATTGTTGATTTTTCACCTGCCAGCCAAAAGTTGTAGATTCTCCTATTGCAACAATAACCTGATCTTGTGGCTTAAAGTGTTTAGGAAATTCATTTCCCCTAAATCCTTGTGAGTTAATTTGATATAAATTATTTTTAAAATTTGGCTTTAAAGAAAAACCACGTATTGGATGCTCTTCAATAAAAGAACGTCCACGAGTCCTGAGTGATTTATCATCAAAAATAGTGGCATTATTCACTGGAGGTAAAAAATAGCGACTGGATATTTCTAATAGACCCAGCAAGCTAATAACTATCAGTAGATTAGTGCCGAAAATGGTTAGGAATTGTTTCATATATGCTTGGCAACAAGGTAGACTATGGCGTTCATTTAACAAAAGGAGGGCAAGGCCCAATGAGTGATACAATTAAAATTGATGATAAGACTTATAATATAGCTGATTTATCTGATGAAGCAAAAACACAGATTAATAATTTACAAATGGTAGACCAACAAATACGCCGTTTGCAACAAGAAGCAGCAGTGGCTCAAACGGCACGTATGGCCTATGTTGCATCTTTGCAAACCTTATTACCAGAGGCTGTTGCTGAAAGTTCGTAAGAAAAAAAGGGAGGAGAGCGTATTTCCTCCCGCAAAAATATTATAAATACATTAAGAGATATCAATGTCAAAAGTAGCGCTTATAACAGGAATTACAGGTCAGGATGGTGCTTATCTTGCTCGATTATTATTAGATAAAAATTATACTGTTTATGGTGCTTATCGTCGCTCTAGTACCAATAAAGAACGTTTTTGGCGTATAGAGGCATTAAAGGTTAATCAGCATGCTGATTTTCACTTAGTTGAATATGATCTAACGGATATGGGTGCGGCGATTCGTTTATTGCAAAAAGTAAAACCAGATGAAGTTTATAATCTGGCAGCTCAAAGTTTTGTTGCTGTGTCTTTTGAGCAACCTGTTACCACGGCGGAAATTAACGCTATTGGGCCGTTGAATCTGCTTGAGGCGATTCGCTTAGTGGATGTAAATATTAAATTCTACCAAGCCTCGACCTCAGAAATGTTTGGTAAGGTTCAAGAAATACCACAAACAGAGCAAACCCCCTTATACCCTCGCAGTCCCTATGGTGTTGCCAAAGTTTTTGCACATTGGATGACAATTAATTATCAAGAATCCTATGGCATCTTTGCAACCAGCGGTATTTTGTTTAATCATGAATCCCCATTACGAGGCAGTGAGTTTGTTACCCGCAAAATAACGCAGGCAGTAGCGAATATTTATTTAGGTAAGCAAGAAAAAGTTGAATTAGGAAACCTAGAAGCTAAGCGCGATTGGGGTTATGCAGGAGAATATGTTGAAGGTATGTGGCGAATGCTACAGGTTGATAAACCCCGTTCCTATATTCTTGCAACAGGACGAACCAAAAAAGTAAGAGATTTTGTTGAAATGGCGTTTAAAGCGGTGGATATTAAAATTCAATGGCAAGGAAAGGGCGTTAATGAAGTTGGACTTGATAGCAAAACAGGCAAAGTACGGGTGAGTATTAATCCTGATTTTTATCGTCCTGCAGAAATAGATCTCTTAATTGGTAGTCCTAAAAAGGCAGAAAAATATTTGGGATGGAAGCCAAAAACAACGCTGGAACAACTTTGTAAAATGATGGTAGATGCAGATCTAAAGCGGAGTCAATCAGCTCAGATAAACTGAAAACACGCTCATTATGATTTATATTGATTGCTCTAATACCTATCAAAGAAATTTTTCAGGTGGCATCTCAAGAGTGGTTAAAGAAATCACAATGAATCTCACACAACTCGCTCCTGATGAAGTGAAGCTGGTCATTTATGCTAAAAAAGACTATTACCAATTTCCTATTTCCTTACAATTTGAGTCGGTTAAATCATCTTTATCGACTAAGCTAGGGCGTTTTGAAAAATCTAATCGTGGTGCAAAATTAAAATATAAAATAACGGCTATTCCTATTCTCTATTGGCTATTGCAATACCTTAGAAGTCATCATGTTAAATATAAACATTTACAAAAAATAAGCTTAGAAAAAGGGGATAAGCTGTTATTAGCAGATTCAAATTGGCTTTCACCTGCAAAGAAAAAAGCATTATTATCAATTAAACAAAAAGGGGTGAAAATCATTTATTTGATCTATGATTTAATTCCCCTAAAGCGACCTGATTTTTTTCATCAAGCACATATAACAACATTTCAACAACATATTGAAAATTCACTCCAATTCGCCTGTGGCTACATCACGATTTCAGAAAGTATTGCCAATGAACTGAAACAATTATTACAAAAAAAGAATAAATCCCATCTACAGCTTAACTATTTTTATTTAGGGGCTAATATTCTCCCACAAAAACAAACACTAGCAGAAAAACCACGTCGTACCATTCAAGATTTTTTCTCGACAAAAGACCCTATTTATCTCACTGTTTCAACCATAGAACCAAGAAAGAACCATGCCTTTTTATTGAAAATATTCGATAAACTCTGGACACAAGGTTTCAAAGGTAAGCTTTGCCTTGTCGGTCGTTCAGGCTGGCTAACTGAAGAACTACAAACAAAACTTTTAAAACATGCTCAATTCAATAAAAAACTTATCTGGTGGCAGGATATTAGCGATAATGAATTACAATTTATTTACCAACAAGCAAGCGTTTTATTATCTCCCACATTAGAAGAAGGTTTTGGTTTACCGATTGTTGAGGCATTGCAAAATAATCTACCCGTTATTGCCAGTGATATTCCAACTCATCAAGAAATTTCCAAAGGACAGGCAACCTTAATGACAGTCAATGACACCCAAGCATGGCAAAAAGCAATTTTAGATCATGCTAAGCGAGAGAAGCGGGTATTAAATTATCAATGGATAACATGGAAAGAATCGAGTCAACTATTGCTTCAACAAATAAAATCAATGGAGTAAAGCGATGCCAGTTTTTATTGTCAAGTTATGGAAACACAGATATTACAGCTATGCACTGCTTAAAAATGAGCTAAAAGGTCGTTATACTCGTAGCTATTTAGGGATTTTATGGCTTATTATCCAGCCATTAATTCAAGTCGCTGTTTATGCTTTTATTTTTTCCACCGTGTTTTTAGCAAGACTTCCTGGTATGAGTCAAACACCAGGGGCTTATGCCATTTACCTATTAGCAGGGATTGCGGCATGGACACTCTTATCAGAAATTATCACCCGTAACACTACTGTGTTTACCCGCCATGCTAATCTTATTAAAAAATACCCTGTGCCAAAGATAAGCTTATTTATTGCTGCCACAGGCGAGGCTTTATTTAATAATTTGATTTTATTAATTCTTGTGATCATCCTATCGCTTATTTTAAATCCATTGTTTCAGGTAAGCACCTTGATCTATTTACTACCTGTTTTTTTCTTGATTGTACTATTAGCATTCAGTCTAGGGGTGCTATTGGCGACATTGAATGTCTTTATTCGTGATATTGAACAAGCGGTTAGCGTTGTTTTACAACTTCTTTTTTGGCTTACCCCTATTGTTTATACTTTGAATGTATTGCCTGAAAAATATCAGATTCTTATTCATCTAAATCCCGCCAGTGCCTTTGCTGGAGCTTATCAAAATATCTTTGTTTATAATCATGCACCTGATTGGAACGCATTACTTTATCCTCTCCTCTTATCACTGCTTATTATTATGATTGTGAATATTATCTACAATAAAGCCAAGCATGAATTGGTGGATGTTTTATGAAAAAAGATGAAGTTTTGCAGATTCTAAATCTCGGCAAGAGTTACCATCAATATGCAGGTGAATATCAGCGCATACGTCACTGGTTTGGTCTATCTGCAAACTATCAACAACATTGGGTTTTAAAAAATCTCTCTTTAACCCTTAAAAAAGGGGAGGCATTAGGCGTTGTAGGGGCCAATGGTGCAGGAAAAAGTACCTTATTAAAATTGATTACAGGTATAACAACCCCGACGACAGGAAAGATTATTTCTTATGGAAGCATTGCCGCTATTTTAGAATTAAGTATTGGTTTTAATCCTGATTTTACAGGTTTACAAAATGTTATTCATTTACTGTCATTAATGGGGCATACAAAAGAGGAAATTGAACAAGTCATCCCTGAAATTGAAAACTTCGCCAATATTAAAGACTATTTTCATCAGCCATTACGTGTTTATTCCAGTGGAATGCAAGTAAGATTAGCCTTTGCAACTGCGACCGCCTTTCGCCCTGATTTATTAATTATTGATGAAGCATTAGCAGTGGGTGATGCGAGTTTTCAAGCAAAATGCTTTCGACGCATTAACCATTATCAGCAACAAGGCACCACTTTATTATTAGTCTCGCACGATCTAAATCAAATCAAAAAGACCTGCAATAGAGCCATTGTGATTAATGAAGGACATCTTGTTTTTGATGGTCATCCCGAACAGGCCTGTGATTATTATTATGCAACATTAGCTGATGTGATTGAAACCGAACAAAAAACAGATCAAAGCAGTGCTAATTTTTCCTGCGGAATTGGAGAGGTTGAAATCACATCGGCCTATCTTAGTGTTAATGATCAAAAAACAAGGCAAATCGAGACAAGTCAACGTTTTAGCATTCATATCAAAGCAAAAGCAAATAAAAAAAGTGATAATCTCTGCCTTGGTTATATGATAAGAGATAAAAATGGCGTGGATCTTTTTGGCAGTAATACCGCCATGCAAGGACTTAAACTACATCTAAAAAAAGACCAAGAAAAAGAACTTCGCTTTTCTTTAACCAATAATCTAGGAGCAGGGGATTATTTTTTAACATTTGCAATCCACGATGAAAAAAATCACCTTGCCAATGTACAGCAATGGTCAAGTAATATGTTATCCTTCAGCGTCACCCAAAAAGGTAATTCAACATGGGTTGGCGATATTTATATGTCTTCACCCTCGGTAGAGTTGCTATCTAAAGGAGCAGAATGAAAGCCTTTCTATTTAAAGTATATCAACGTATTCGACATATCCCTGTTGTGGGTACTCTGGCAAAAATAGCCGTTCCTTATGTTAAAAAATTAGTTTTTTCAACTCCTAATAATCACTCTGCAACACAATTATTAGATATGCAATCGGCGGCTATATCAGGTTTACAACAATACACAGAAACACTCGCACAACGGTTAGAACAACTAGAAAAAAAACAATTAGACAATAAAAGCACAGCCATTAAAAGCGAATTAACCGCTGAAAAACTAAAACAACAATTAGTTGAATTAGGCTTTGAAGAGATACAAATCACTTTGCCAGATAAAAAAGAAGACCGTTTGCTAAAAATGAAAGTACAAGCCACTATAAGCGATAGGTAAGACAAGCGTGAACTTAACTTTTAGTGTTGTTATTAACACCTATAATCGCATGAGCTGTTTACCTGATGCACTCGCCTCTTTGTATCAACAGCGTTACCCTTATTTTGAAGTCATTGTTGTAAATGGACCTAGCACTGATGGCACTGAAGCATGGCTAAAAAAACATGCAACAGATTGTAAACTTGGTCATTGTTCTGAAACCAACTTATCCAAATCAAGAAATATAGGCATTAAATTAGCAGATGGTGATGTTGTTTGCTTTATGGATGATGATGCAATCCCAGAACCAAACTGGTTAGAAGAGCTTGCCAAAGCCTATGAAGATGAAAAGGTCGTTGCCGCAGGTGGTTTTGTACGTGACAACGATGGAGTCAACTTTCAAGCACGTTATATGTATTATGACCGTGATGCCAATCCCTTTTTAGATGTTGGAGAAAAGACAGGAAAATGGAAGCCAGGCGCGCATAGTTTTCGCGGCATGATGGGAACTAACACCTCCTTTCGTCGTAGTGCATTACTAGAGGCGGGAGGGTTTGATGAAGAGTTTGCCTATTATCTGGATGAAACGGATGTCTTAGTCCGCCTAATGGATAAAGGAGGGCAGATGAGTATTCGCCCTCTTGCAGAAGTACATCATAAATATGCCCCTAGTCATATTCGTACAAAAAAACGCACCCCTAGCGTGGGTTCTTATAGAATTATCCTAAGAAGCATTGCTTATTACTGTATTCAAGTAAATAGAAACCTACGCCCCTTGGCAAAAACCTTCACTATTATTGGTGAAAAGAAAAAAGAATTTCAAGGTTATGCAAGAACCTTATTTGCAGATAAAAATATAGAGAAAACATTGCATGATACCCTATTGCAAGAAGTAGAAGAGGGAATAGAAGAAGGGATTAGAGATGCCTTTGCTCACCCACAACGTCAATTAATCTCTGCTTTTTCTCCGCCGAATGATTTTAAAACCTATCCACCTAGATTACCCGTTAATAAGCGTTTAAGATTATGTCTAATTAGCCCCGATTATCCACCCGATGAATGTGGTGGCATTGCCGTGTTTATGCATCATCTTGCGGAAGAA
>JALVEA010000138.1 GCA_027008665.1 Thiotrichaceae bacterium
TCCTCAATCGGTTGTATGCGATTAACTGCAACTTGTACTTGTTTATCAACGTCTTGAACACCAAGGCTAAAGCGATTAAAACCAACCTCACGCAGTAGTTTAATCGTTTCTTGACTAACACTACGAGGATCAATTTCAATAGAGTAATCCCCGCTATCATCCTCTAATAGATTAAATGATTGACGGGTATAAGCCATTAGGTCGCTAATTTGCTGATGGTTTAAAAACGTGGGTGTACCACCGCCCCAATGCAATTGCTCAACAATACGAGAGGAATCGAAAAGTTTGGCTTGAATATCGATTTCTCGATACAAATATTTAAGGTACTTTTCTGCCTTAGAGTAATCTTTAGTTGCGATTTTATTGCAAGCACAATAAAAGCAAATAGTGTCACAAAAGGGAATATGGAAATACAGTGAGAGAGGTGTCGATTGTGTTGTATTACTGTTAGTGGCATGACGTAAATAATCAGTCTCAGAAAAATCAGCGCTAAAAGCAACCGCAGTTGGATAAGATGTATAACGGGGTGCGGTGGTGTTATAGCGTTTAATTTTTTCCGCATCAAATTTAATTTTCATTCGTTTCTCTTGTTGTCAAGCAGGATGGATGTTGGAACAAAGAAGTTCCAAGCAATGATAGAGGTATGCGAAAGGATTTAACCTTGATGTCTATCAAAATCTCTATAGCTTTATCATAGTGAAGTTGTGGATTAATTTTTCAATATATCTTAGGAGATGTTTGTTTAAAGTGACTAAAATTTCCTAAATAGATGAAATATTAAAGCCCCCTGTTGACTATATTCTCTTTACTAAGCTTCCTCTGTGGGTGTATGGTTGCGAAAAAATAGGGCATTGAAGGAGGTTGCAACTTCCTGATAGTGGTCTACTATCTTAAAAAAGAATTCATAATCAAACTAGCAGAAGTATAAAGATAAGATATGAGCAAAAGTCTCGTTATTGTTGAGTCACCCGCTAAGGGGAAAACAATTGAAAAATATTTAGGCAAGGGCGTTCAGGTGCTTGCTTCCTATGGTCATGTTCGTGATTTAATACCGAAAACAGGTGCAATTGATACCGAAAATGATTTTGCAATGAAGTATCAAATTATTGATCGCAATAAAAAACACGTTGATAAGATTATTAAAGCATTAAAAAATATTGATAATCTTTATCTAGCAACTGACCCTGATCGTGAGGGTGAAGCTATTTCATGGCATTTATTAGAATTATTGAAAGAAAAGAAGGTGCTAGATGGCATTAATGTACAGCGAGTAGTCTTTCATGAAATCACTAAAAGCGCGGTGCAAGAAGCAGTAGCGAATCCACGCGGCCTTTCGATGTCAATGGTAGATGCCCAACAGGCGCGTCGTGCATTGGATTATCTGGTTGGCTTTAATATTTCACCGTTATTATGGAAAAAAATCAAACCGGGTTTATCGGCTGGACGTGTACAAAGCCCAGCTTTGCGTATGATTGTCGAGCGAGAGGAGGCAATTGATGCCTTTGAGCCTAAAGAATATTGGACTTTACACGCTCAAGTTGATAAAAACGGCGAAGAGCTTACCCCTAAATTACATACCTATAATGGTAAAGCGTTAAAGCAGTTTGACCTTGATAATGAAAAGGATGCAACAGCAGCAAAAACAAAGCTACTGCAAGATGCTAATGGTCAGCTAAGCGTTACCCGTCTTGAGAAAAAACAACGCAAACGTCAACCCACCGCTCCCTTTACCACTTCAACATTGCAACAGGAAGGCTCTAGGAAACTGTATTTCAATACCCGCCGTACCATGAGCGTAGCGCAACAGCTTTATGAAGGTATTGATTTAGGCGATGGTGCAGTGGGTCTGATTACCTATATGCGAACCGACTCGGTGACATTAGCAAATGAAGCGGTGGATGAGTTGCGAGAACTCATTATTAGCCGTTATGGAGCGGATTTTGTAAATCCTGAACCACGTAGATTCAAAACAAAATCTAAAAATGCACAAGAAGCGCATGAGGCGATTAGACCAACTTCCGCCTTTCGTGTCCCAAGTGAAATTAAAAAGCATTTAACCGATGAGCAATATAAACTCTATTCCTTAATTTGGAAGCGTACTGTTGCTTGTCAAATGATCCATGCAACCATGAATACCGTTTCTGCCGATTTATCAGCCAATGATAATAGCTTTTTCCGTGCCACGGGTTCTTCTATTCATCATGCGGGTTTTATGCGCGTTTACAAAGAAGGCTTAGATGATGGTGCGAAGGATAATAGTAAAGAAAAAATTCTGCCTGCAATAGAAAAAGGAGATATGCTAACACTGCATGATGTAAATGCTGATCAGCATTTTACTGAGCCACCTCCTCGTTATTCAGAAGCAAGTCTGGTTAAAACGCTAGAAGAACACGATATTGGTCGCCCCTCAACCTATGCCAGTATTATATCCACCTTACAATCGCGTGAGTATGTGGAAATAGAAAGCCGTCGTTTTTTTCCAACCGATATTGGAAAAATTGTGAATCGATTTTTAACCCAGCACTTTACCAAATACGTTGATTATGATTTTACTGCTAATTTAGAAGGTCAGTTAGACGCGGTGTCATTAGGTGAGAAAAACTGGATTCCATTATTAAAAGAATTTTGGGAGCCATTCCATGAATTAGTGCTTGATAAAGATGCTAATGTAAGCCGTGAAGAAGTGATGCAGGCGCGGGTATTAGGTAATCATCCTGAATCTGGAAAACCAATCTCCGTGCGTATGGGGCGTTATGGGCCCTTTGTGCAATGTGGGACTAAAGATGATGAGGAAAAACCTAAATTTGCCAGTTTATTGCCTGGGCAAAAGATGGACTCAGTAACATTAGATGATGCAATGGTGCTGTTCCAACTGCCACGCGATTTAGGTGAAACGCCAGAAGGCGAAAAAATGTCTACCAATTTTGGGCGTTTTGGACCGTATGTCAAATATGGAAGCAAGTTTGTCTCTTTTCCTAAAGATGAGGATATTAACCCTTATACGATTACTATAGAGCGTGCATTAGCCTTAGTTGCTGAAAAAAAACAGGCGGATTTAGATCGAATTATTGCCAATTGGGAAGAAGAAGGTATTCAAATTTTAAAAGGACGTTGGGGACCGTATATTACGGATGGTAATAAAAATGCCAAAATGCCATCCAAAGATTATGATCCAACCACGTTAAGCTTAGAAGAATGTCAGGAATTACTGGCAAAAGCCCCTGAGCGTAAAGGAAAAAAGAAGAAAAAATCAGCAAAAAAAGCAGCACCTAAAGAGAAAAAATTAACCCCAAAACAGCTTGAAGCAAAGGCAAAACGTGAAGAAAAAGCAGCCGCCAAAAAAGCAGAGAAAGCAAGATTGCGACGTAATTTATTAGCAAGAAAGCGCCGTCTTAAACTAAAAAAAGAAAAGGAAAAATTAGCCAAAGCAGAAGCACTTGCCAAGAAAAAAGCAGCAGATGCCAAAAGAAAAGCGGCTAAAAAGAAATAAGAAATAATGATGAATAATTTTGAATTTGATACGTTAGCTATTCGTGTAGGTCATACGAATACCAATGAACAAGAACACTCGGAAGCGATTTTCCCCACTTCCAGTTATACCTTTAAAAATGCAGCAGAAGCTGCCGCGCGTTTTAGTGGCGAGG
>JALVEA010000139.1 GCA_027008665.1 Thiotrichaceae bacterium
GAGCGTTGCTAGCTTAATGTTAATTTTTCTTGAATCCAGTGATTTATACTCAAATATTGGGCTTAATTTACCCTCTTTATAAACGGAAATACTATCCGCTTTGAGCTGTGTATAAACTGGAATATTTCCTTTAATCATTAAATTATCAAGGTTATTTGAGGAAATATTTTGTGCTTCTATTTTATAGATCACACATTGCTGTGGTAATACAGATAAAGGCATATTAAATACATAATTATGATCAATAACGCCGTCACAATTAGCATCAATCGCTTGATAAAGCTGGATTTTTAATGATTTTTTAGTGTCAACTGAAAATGCTTGAAATGGCGCAAATGACATTAAGAAAAAAATGAGTAATAAAGTTTTGGTGATAAGCATGGTATATCTCTCGCAGTATGGTTGAGATGAGCTTAACTCTTGCTTAATAATTATTCTTAAATTAACAAGATAGCTGGTGCTTATTTATTGATGGGGAAGTTATTTCATGCACGCTCCTAAGCACTCATTTTTTCTTAGCTTTTGATTTTATAACCTCTATTTCGGAGTCTATTTTTTAAGTGTTTTATACAACAAACTCTGCTTCAGAATTATCTATTTTTGATTTATTAAAATTGCGTGAACAAAAAGCGTCTTATTTATTATTGGATGTGCGTGAAAATAGCGAGCGATTAATTAGCACTTTTCCCAATAGTTTACATATTCCTATGCATCAAATTCCATCAAGGTGGCAAGATTTACCGCGTGATCAGCAAATTATCGTATTTTGCCATTATGGTACACGTAGCCGCATAGTGGTTGAATTTTTAAAACAACAGGGTTTAGAAAATGTGTTTAATTTATCAGAGGGAATTGATGCATGGGCGCGGGATATTGAACCTGAAATGGAGCGTTATTAAAAACGAATAATCTCACCGCTGATACTGTCTCGAATTTCAGTGGGTTTAGAGAGTTGCCCAACCTTATTATCTAAAACTCCATCAAGTAATTGATTAAATTGCTCGATGACTTCTTGAGCAGTTTTAGTAGGTTCTAAACCACTAAGATTCGCACTAGTGGAAATTAATGCTGAACCAAAGGATTGACATAATTGTTTAACCGCTAAATGCCTAGTAATACGAATAGCAATTGAATCAAATTTGCCTGTAATCCATTTTGGTGCATTCTTTTTGGCGGGAAATATCCATGTGGTCTCACTGGCTTGGGTATATTTTTTTTGTTGCTTGTTTAAGGGCAATAAAAAATCAGCGACCTGCGAAAAATCAGAGGCAATCAGTATTAATCCTTTATCAATAGAGCGTTGTTTTAAAGCAAGCAAACGCATCACCGCCGTTTCATTAAGCGGGTCACAACCTAAACCAAACACGGCCTCGGTTGGATAGGCGATAACACCACCTTGTTGTAGTATTTTTTTAAATCCATCTGGATTAGGACTAATTAACATCAATCTATCACTTTTTAAGAGAAAAACTCATACGCATCAAATCGGAAAGTGATTTAGCTTCCATTTTCTCCATTACTTTAGCCCGATGTGCTTCCACTGTCGATTGGCTAATTCCTAAATCATAAGCAATCACTTTATTACGCTTACCTGCTACTACTTCTTCCATTACTTCTTTTTCACGACTGGTTAGACGATCAATACGCAATTGAATTTCTGCAACTTTTGAGGCCTCACCACGCTGTTCTGCATCCTTTTCAATACCTCGATAAATGCTTTCTAATAATACTTGTTCTTTAAAGGGCTTTTCTAAAAAGTCTAATGCACCTGCCTGTACCGCTTGAACCGCCATCGAAACATCACCATGACCTGTAATAATAATAATTGGTGGATGAATGAAAAAATTAGAAAGATGCGACTGTAATGCTAATCCACTCATCCCTTTCATACGCACATCTAGCACTAAAACTCCAGGTCTTTTAGCATCAAAAGCATCTAAGTAAGCTTGTGCAGAGTCATAGGTTTCGGCATCAAGTCCTATAGATTGCATTAACAATGCAAGTGCATCTCTAACTTCTTCGTCATCATCAACAATAAAAACGGTTACTTCATTAGGCATATTTCATTTTCTCCACTTCCTCTGCTGAGGATTGTAATAAGCTAAAATAAAAACTAACACCTGAATGGGCAATAGGTGTTTCTACTTTAATCTGATCGCCATGTGCTTCAATAATTCCTTGACTAATTGATAATCCTAATCCCATTCCATTATCCTTAGTGGTCATAAAAGGTTCAAATAATTGTTCTTTAATCACTTTTTTTAAGCCTCGCCCTGTATCAGTAACTCTCACTTCAAGACGCTTATTGGGTATTTTTTTGGTGCTAATGATCAATTTTCGTTTTGATTTTGGCATACTTTCGAGTGATTCAATCGCATTACGTACTAAATTTAAAATCACTTGCTCAATTTGAATATCTTGTGCCATAACCCACGGTACATCCTTATCTAAATCCAATTTTAAAATAATTTTCTTACTTTTAATTTCCCGTTCAACCAAATCCAACACGACCGTCATCATATTGCTAATTTTTGCAGGTTTAATATTAGGTAGTTCTTTATGGGCAAAATGGCGAATATGTTGAATAACCCCCCCTGCCCGCTCTGCTTGAGAGGCTATTTTTTCCATCACATCAGCGCAGTGTTCAGCATTATTAATATCCGCTTCAAGCAAACGAATACAAGCGCGTGCATTAGTGCTAATAGCGGTTAAGGGTTGATTTAATTCGTGCGCTATACCCGATGACATTTCACCCAAGGTACTCAAACGCCCCACATGGGCTAATTGTGATTGATGTTCTTGAGCGTGTTTTTGTGCTTGTTTTCGTGCAGTGATATCACGAAAGACCACCACAGAACCACGTGTTTCGCCACGAATACCTCTTAGTGGCGTACAACTGTATTCTACATTAATATAAGTGCCGTCTTTTTTCCAAAAAATATCATCAGCAACAAAACGAGGCTGATTATCAAAAGAAGATTGATAAACAGGACAGTCAGTACGCAAATAAGGCCTTCCATCCTCATGGGTATGATGAAGAATGTTATGCTGATTATTGCCAATTAAATCTTCAACTGTCCAACCTGTCATTTCTACAGTCGCCCTATTAACAAAAGTACAATTACCGACTAAATCAACACCATAGATACCATCTGCTACTGATTCATTAATTAATTGATGCTGCCTTTCAAGACGATTTTGTTTGTATTTCAATTCACGATTATGACTTACAACCATAGAAGTAAGACCTAATAAGCCCAATAAGGCTATCATACTAACAAGGACCCAATACCAATAACGTTTGATGGCTTCGATAATAGTAAGCTGAGCTAAAGAAGCGTATGGAGGCAGTTTTAACTCCTTAAATAAAGCATGTACTTCATGGTAATCCAAAGGGATTGACCAACCCGCATATTTTCCTGCGAGCAAAGCAGGATCATCTTTAGGCATTTGAAAAAGAGCCACCGCAACCTGTCGTGCTAGCTGTGGCTCTACATGCGCCAGTTGGCTAAATGGCCATTCAGGATATAGACGGGTACTATGTAGCGAGGAGAATTTTTGATCATATTGTGGGTTAATAATTTTAATTTGTTCAAGATCAATCGTTCCTGCATAACTCATACGCTCTAAAATA
>JALVEA010000140.1 GCA_027008665.1 Thiotrichaceae bacterium
TACCATATTGAGTCGCAAACTCCCAATCACGCTCATCATGTGCAGGCACAGCCATCACTGCCCCAGAGCCATAGGACATCAAAACAAAATTAGCAACCCAAATAGGCACTTTATCACCCGTCATTGGATGGATTGCCATCATGCCCGTTGCCATGCCCTTTTTTTCCATCTTAGCCATATCGGCTTCAGCCATTTTGACATTTTTACATGACTCAATAAACGTCATTAATTCTTTATTATTCGCTGCCGCTTGCAATGCCAGAGGATGCTGTGGCGCAACCGCAACATAAGTCACGCCCATTAAAGTATCAGGACGGGTGGTAAACACAGACAAACGCTCATCCGAATTTTCAATACCAAAGCTTAGATTCACCCCTTCGGAACGCCCAATCCAATTCGCCTGCATGGTACGCACTTGCTCAGGCCAATCCTCCAGCTTTTTGACATCTTGCAATAATTCATCCGCATAATCGGTAATCTTCAAAAACCACTGATCAATTTCACGTTGCTCAACCACCGCCCCCGAACGCCAACCACGCCCATCAACCACCTGCTCATTCGCCAATACCGTTTGATCAATAGGGTCCCAATTTACCGTCGCTTTTTTACGGTACACCACCCCTTTTTCTAATAAACGCAAAAAGAACCACTGCTCCCAGCGGTAATAATCAGGCTTACAAGTTGCCAACTCACGCGACCAATCATACGCCAGCCCCATTTTTTTAAGCTGAGCACGCATATCGGCAATATTATGATCCGTCCATGCAGCAGGTGGCACTTTATTTTTAATCGCCGCATTCTCAGCAGGCAAACCAAAGGCATCCCACCCCATCGGTTGCAATACATTCTTACCCTGCATACGCTGAAAACGCGACACCACATCACCAATCGTATAATTTCGCACATGCCCCATATGGAGCTTGCCACTTGGATAAGGAAACATCGACAAGCAATAAAACTTCTCTTTATCAGAATCCTCAGTCACCTCAAATGACTTATTATCCTCCCACACTTTCTGGACAGCGGCTTCAATAGATTTTGGATTGTATTCGTTAGGCATAATTTTTTAAATTTAATCAATCAATAAAAACAATAAAGCCCCATAGAATACCCGTCTCCACCTCATCTCGCCACTAATGAATAAATTACTTTACTCACTGATACAGAGAACCCCTCGCTCCCAAATTCATCCGCTCGTCCTCTCGTTCCCAAATTCATTTGGGAACGCAGTTTAGAGGAATTTATTCCTCGGATAAAATAACAAGCCACTTATCAGAAAATCCACCATAGAAATACGACAGCAAATACACTAAATCACTTTGCGACAAGTATTATTTATGAGCAGAACTCGCTACAAAATCACCAAAGCACGGTAGGTCGGCTAAGATGCGCATTGCACAAAGCTAAAATTCAAGATTAATCTGTCCGCGCATCGCTAGCCGACAGCATATCGTCATTTGTTCAATAGCAATAAAGGACATTAATAAATATATTTTATTCATGTGCCATTATTACCCGCCCAAAATGTGCTTTTAAGGACTGTCTAGCGTCGATTTGCCAATATTTAATAAAGAGGGGGGGGTTATAACAAGAGCTATAAAACTAATAATGGCATAATCCTTTTACTCCAAATCAAACCAATGGAGTCATCTGATGAGTCGTAGTCGTTATAAAAAATAACCCTGTAAAACGTGGCTATGTGGATAAACAAGAGCATTGGCGATATTCTAGTGCTAAAACTGCTTATGAGTGACCCAAAGGTTGTTCACAATTGATTCATGAGCAACTTGCTACTATTGATATTTCCTATCCATAGAATAGTCGGGTCTTAGAGTTATGTATAAAAATACGCTGTTAAAAAGAATGTCTGATATTTTTTTTTCAAGTTGTATTTTATTGCTAAGTATCATGGGTTCAGCGACTGCTGAAGATACTGAAATTTATAAAGATTTAGTGCCTCCTGCAAATTCTAATGTTATGTTTATATTAGATCTTTCAGGGAGTATGTTGTGGGATTTAGGGGCGGATACTCCGCCTGCGAATAAGACAACACAGCGTCTTGCGGTCATGAAAAGTGCATTAGATGCGGTGCTGTCAGATCCTGATCTTAAAAATATTAATATTGGTTTAATGGGTTTTTCGGGGATTAATAATAGTGCTAAAAGCAAGGCACATGGACCTAGCTTTCCTGTTGTTGATGTTGAATCACCTTCTTTTGACTCTCTTTTCTTAAACCCTAATTTTAATCCTAATAATAAAGACAGTGCGACGTATTTGTCTGTTGCGAATCAATGGACAACTTTAGCATCAAAGTTTAATTGGAATATTTCAAAAAAAAATAGTTGGATTCCTAAAAAGAAAGCAAAGATAACGGTTGTGAAATCGGGCAAAAAGAAAGCAACTAGCGATCAGTTAAATGCTAAAGAATATATGCGTTTAGTAGCTAATACGTGGAAGGCGAAGGGAGGAACGCCAATTGTTGATGCTTTTTATGAGGCGGCACTTTATTTTAGAGGTGAGGATGTTGATTATGGTAAATTTCTGCCAAATGATCATCGTTCTGCTCATCCTGCAACTTATATGGGGGAGATAAAAAAAGAGAGTCTACCCCCCAAGCAGGTTTGTTCGACTAAGACCTGTTACGGGAGTGCTTGCAATGCTACAAAAGTATGTACTCCCTATGCGGCAGGAACTTATAAGGCGCGTTGTTATAATATTACAGAAACGCAATGTTTAACAAAACATCCAACTTGGAGTAATTGCTCTTATCATCCTTATCAAAGTTGCTCAAATAGTTGTCCTGATGGTCAATATAATGAGTTCGGTGGTTGCTTAAATCCTGTGAAAACCTGTGTTAATAAGCATTATTATCAATGCGATGTTCCTTATAATGCAGGGGTGCATTGCAAGCATACGGTTTGTAAAAATGTCATTGATACTATTGTCACGGGTAATCCTACCTATATTAGTCCTATTAAAGAAGAGTGTCAGAGCAGTACCTTGATCTTAATGTCAGATGGTATGCCAACTTTAAATGCAACCGCTAATAAAGTGAATGCGTTGATTCCAAGTGCTTATAGTAATAACTGTCAAAATAAAGGGAATTCATCTATCGGTGGAGTTGAATACAATGGGCGTTGTGGGGCTGAATTAGCTAGTTATTTACATAAAGAAGATCAATCTTCAACGCTTAATGGAAAGCAGACCATAGAAACCTCTACGATTGGATTTGCATTAAATGGTAATACTGAAGCGGCTGATTATTTAAAGCTTTTATCAAAAAATGGAGGCGGTGAATTTTATAATGCTAATGATCTTAATAGTTTAACAGCATCGTTTAAGGATGCTTTAACGGGAGGAAGTAAAAAGGCGAGATTATTTACTTCACCTTCCTTTAATGTCGCACCATCGAAACTATTAGAACATGATAATGAGGTTTTTCTACCTGTTTTTAATCATAAAAGCTCACCACTTTGGAGTGGTAACTTAAAAAAATTCAAATTACTCAAAGGTGAAATCGTTGATACCGCTAATATAGCGGCAACGGATGATAATGGCACTTTGCGTACTGATGCTCGTGATGAATGGGCAACAAAAATACCTGAACATGCGGTAGAAGATGGTGGAGCGGCTAGTTTATTAGATCCTACTAAACGTAATTTATTAACGAATACCTCAGGTGCTACATTACAAGCATTGAATAAAAGCAATGTGACTAAAGCCATGCTCGGTGATACCACAATGGATGATAATATGCAAATGGCATTATTGAATTTTATTCAAGGCTATGAAAAAGATGGTATAACGGCACGCCATCACCTAGGAGATATTATTCATAGTAAACCTGTTGTGATTACTTATGGTACTGAAAAACGGGTTTTTATTGGTACTAATGAGGGCTTTTTACATTCCTTTGATGCCAAAACAGGCGAGGAAAAATTTGCCTTTATGCCACAGATTTTATTAAAAAATATAGCAGTTCAATATAAAAATCAAAGTTCGGATAAGCATTTATCAGGGGTAGACGGTGAAATAACCAGTTGGATTCAGGATGTCAATCATAATGGTCAATGGGATGCAGGTGAAAAGGTAGTGCTGTTTTTTGGTCTGCGACGTGGTGGACATGCTTATTATGCCTTGGATGTTTCTGATCCTACTAAAGATCCTACTTTGCTATGGAAAATTGATGATTCAATGGCTGATTTTAGTGAGTTAGGACAAACATGGTCTACCCCTGTTTTAACCCAACTTCGTTATGGTAAAGATGCAAGCTTGCGCCCCGTATTGATTTTTGGTGGGGGTTATAACGAACGCATTGATGAGGAGGATACTACGCAACGGACTTTGGCATCTAGCAATAATAAAGGAAGCACTGTTTATATTGTCAATGCTATCACAGGGGCTTTTATTTGGCGGGCTGATCCTTCTAATTCCGTCATGAAATATGCTGTTCCAGCGACTATTCGCGCCTTAGATATGGATCGTAATGGTTCAGTTGATCGGCTGTATTTTGGAGATATGGGAGGCAATATCTGGCGTGTTGATCTAAATGCAGGGGATTTTGAAGCATCGCCGACATTGCATGATTTATCAAAAGCGAAATTAACTAAACTAGCAGCATTAGGGAATAATACAGGGACTGATTTGCGTAAATTTTTCTATGAGCCTGATGTGGCATTTTTTAGACATCAAGGGCAGTTTTTATTAACCATTGCGATTGGAAGTGGTTATCGCTCACATCCTTTAAATGAAAATATTGTTAATCGTTTTTTTGTGCTAAGAGATCAATATGTATTACGTCTTCCTGATGCCAATTTTAAAACAATTCAAGCAACAGATTTATTAAAAGCACCTGTCAATAGCACGCAGAAACTTCTCGATAATAACTATTATGGTTGGTATCGTGAACTTAATACCCTTCAATATGAAAAAGTATTAGCCACTGCTACCACCTTTATGAATCGAGTTATCTTCACCACCTTCGGTAAAACAGCTCCTATTGCTGTTACAGCAGGTAGTTGTGATACTGTGACTAATTTTCAGTCCAGAGCCTATGTGATTGATCTTTTAAGAGGTGGTGCTGTGATTGATTTTGATAGCGGACAAACAGGCAATGAAGCGTCAATAAAAATATCAAATGATGAAATTGTTGCTACGCCACAGATTATCTTTGGTCAAATAAAATCTTCCGCAGACACCGCTTGCTCTAAAACAGATTGTAGTCAAACGATCTCAATGCGAGTGGGTAAAAAGAACACGCCCTTTGTCGATACCTCAACAACAGGTGGTAATGTTGATATCACGACTTTATTACCTAAAGTTTTTTGGCGAGAGGAAGAAAAGTAGTTTTTTATTGAATTTTTAATTATTAGAAAATATAAGAAAGTATCAATGATACTTAGTATAGATGTGTCGATAAAACCAGATAAATATTCCTACCTGTTCTTACATATTTATTGATAACAATCAAACTTGTTGATATATTAGCGCGTCAATTTACAGCATGATAAGTTCATTCTTTTTAGACTTAACGTTCATGTAAAGCGAAGAAAAGAATAGCTGGGAAATTTGAAATTATATTTTTTAATTTTCTAAAATATTTTAAAAACCGTACTGGTCGAAATGACAAACAGACGGATATGCAGGAATAACAGATAAATCGTTGTTCCTATAGGACACTAATAGCTTATTTGTATAAATAATACAAAAAGCATAACAGCTTCCTTTGTTAGATTAGTAAACAATAGAATTTAACAATGTGTCTAGTTAGATATTATTTAGGCGCATTGTTCCTTGGTCAATCTCATACGTCTATTGGGAATAGTCTTAGCGATTATAAATATAAGTGTTATTTATAAATAACTTATCGCTGGTATCTTCTCTTTTTTAACGTAAGTTACGATTTAGAACCTTGCACCGTTAGTTTTGATAATGGATATTATCTACATAACAAACCCCATTCCTTGATGAAAAATTTTGATCCCTTGTTTTAAGTTAAAAACTAAAAGTCTGAGGGTGAGATTATCTTGAAGGAGTCGCTTATAAATGATGCATTATCTGGTGTTAAATATATCTGTTCTTTAGTTTCTCTTGTTTTAGTCACAAACAAACGTAAGCTGTTACATTAACAGGAAACGTTACTTTCATGAAAAGAATAGCAATAAATGCAAGCCAGCCTGAAGAAGTTCGTGTTGCAATGGTGGATGGACAATATCTCTATGATCTTGATATAGAGTATCCCTTTCGGGCGCAGAAAAAATCAAATATCTATAAAGGCACAATTACTCGTGTTGAACCAAGCCTTGAGGCTGCTTTTGTAAACTATGGCGCAGATCGTCATGGTTTTTTACCGTTTAAAGAAATCTCGCGTGAATATTGGGATATCAAAGGTAAAAAAATTACAGGTCGTCCTTCCATAAAAGAAGTGATAAAAGAAGGATTGGAAGTCTTAATTCAGGTTGATAAGGAAGAGCGTGGTAATAAAGGCGCGGCTCTAACAACACAGATTAGTTTGGCAGGGCGTTACTTAGTTCTAATGCCCAATAATCCTCGTGCAGGAGGAGTCTCTAGACGTATCGAAGGGGAAGATCGTCATAAAATTCGTAAAATTCTTCAGCAATTAGAAATCCCAGAAGGTATGGGAACGATTGTACGTACAGCAGGTGTCGGCCGTGAATTAGATGAATTGACTTGGGATTTAGACTATTTACTGAAACTTTGGAAAGCGATTACATCCGCTAATCAACAACATAAAGCGCCTGTGCTACTGTATCAAGAAAGCAATGTGATTATTCGTACCTTGCGCGATTATTTCCGTAAAGATATTGGTGAAATACTGATTGATAATGAACGTGTTTATAAGCAAGCGCATGATTTTATTCAAGCTGTTATGCCGCATAATTTACGTAAATTAAAGCATTATACGGATAGTGTGCCGTTATTTAGTCGTTATCAAGTTGAGCATCAAATTGAATCTGCTTTTCATCCTGAAGTAACCCTTCCTTCAGGTGGTGCAATTGTGATTGATCATACTGAGGCTTTGATTTCTATTGATGTGAATTCAGCACGCTCTACTAAAGGCGCTGGTATTGAAGAGACAGCATTAAATACAAATTTAGAAGCGGCTAACGAAGTTGCTAGACAATTGCGTCTACGTGATTTGGGTGGATTAGTGGTGATTGATTTTATCGATATGCTCCCTAATCGAAATCAACGTGAAGTTGAGCGTCGTTTGCGAGAGGCATTAAAAGTAGATCGTGCGCGCGTACAAGTTGGGCGTATTTCACGTTTTGGTTTACTCGAAATGTCCCGTCAACGGCTTCGTCCTTCATTAGGTGAAGCGAGCCAGATTGTTTGTCCTCGTTGTAGTGGTCAAGGCAGTATTCGTGGCATTGAGTCATTAGCACTTTCCATTATGCGTTTAATCGAAGAGGAGGCAATGAAAGATGGGACGCATGAGGTTGTTGCTCAAACTCCCATTTATGTTGCCTCCTTCCTTTTGAATGAGAAGCGCAAGACATTAGTAGAAATTCAGGCACGTCATCATATTAAGTTGACCATATTGCCTAATCATTATTTAGATACACCACACTATGAGATTCAACGTATTAAAAATGATGAAGTTGATAATGAGGTTCGTAGTTATAAACAAATCAATAAGCCGATAGAGCAAATTGACAGTGGTATGCAGATTGATAGTAATAAAGTGCCTGTTGAAGCCGCTGTAGGAAATGTTACCCCTTCTACACCTTCGCCAATTCCTCAAGACAATAAATCTAAGTCAGTAGGCTTGTTAAATCGTATTTTTGGTGGTTTATTTGGGAGTAAAAAAGCAATAGAAAAACCTAAAGAAGAGTCAACGCAAAAGACTGATGAGAAACAAAAATCAAGCAATAATAGGAATCAAAACAATCGTAATAACAATGGGCGCAAAAAAAATAATGGGTATAAAAAGAATAATGGGCGTTCAAATAATAATCAGCATCGTAATAACAACCGTCAAACTAATAAACCACATAATAAAGCTAAGCAACAACAAAGAACGAATAAGCAAAATAATAATATTGCAAAGCAGCAATCCCCACAAAATAGACAACAAAGGACGAATGCGAACAAGCAAAATAACAATGCTCTAAAGCAACAAAATCGTCAGAATACTCAACCCAAAAATAAGCAACAAACAAGTAATAATAAGCCTGATACGACAAAGCAAAAAGAAAATATTCCAGTTAATAATGCAATTATTGACCAGAAAAATAATGGTAAGCAGGATATTAATGCAAATAAAAAGCAAACTAAGGTTCAAGATAAAGTAGCAACTAAGCCCTCTGAGACAGAAGTAGTAAAGGAAAATAAAAACGAGCAACTTAATAAGGAAGCTTTTGTGATTAAAATTCCTACTTCAAAAAAGGAAGGTAATATTGATAAAAAAGAAAGCAAAGATGATAAAGATAGTAAAGAATCTCATGATTTAACACCGCTAGAAATCGTTATTCCATCAGCAAAAAAAGCCAGTAAAAAAACTGTTTCTAAAAAGAAAGCTACTCCTAAAAAGACGGATGATGCAGAAAAGGAAACCGTATCTTCTGTGGTGAAAACCGATAAGGTGACGCTTGAAAATTCACAAACAGAAAAATTAGAAAGTGAAAAAGCTTCTGATATAACCGAGATTGAACTTAAAAGCTCTGAACCAAAAGTAGAAGCCCAAGAAGATGATGTTGTTGATAAGGTGAGCAATAAAACAGAAGAAGCTACAGCAAATAAACCCCAAACAACGACAACAACAAGGAAGACAATAACAACTCGAAAGAAAGTTATTGCGCCTAAAGTGGAAAAAACAATTAAAAAAGAGTCAGAAGAAAAGGTTAAAACAGCCGCTTCTGAGGAAGATAAGCAATTAGCTGAAAAAACAATAGCAACACCAAAAAAGAAGACCACGACAACGAGGAGAACAACACGATCTTCATCGAGCAATAAAGAAAAAGAAATTGCAGATAAATCTACTACTAAGAAAAAATCAGTCTCAAAAACCACACGCACTAAAACTGAAGATTCTTCTAAAACTGTTAAAAAGAAGAGTAAGGCTGTAGCAAAAAAGAAAGAAGAAGAAGTTAAAGATTCTCCTAAAACTGTTAAAAAGAAGGTTGAAACTGTAGCAGAAAAGAAAGAAGAAGAGGTTAAAGATTCTCCTAAAACTGTTAAAAAGAAGGTTGAAACTGTAGCAGAAAAGAAAGAAGAAAAGGTTAAAGATTCTCCTAAGACTGTTAAAAAGAAGGTTGAAACTGTAGCAGAAAAGAAAGAAGAAAAGGTTAAAGATTCTCCTAAAACTGTTAAAAAGAAGGTTGAAACTGTAGCAGAAAAGAAAGAGGAAAAGGTTAAAAATTCTCCTAAGACTGTTAAAAAGAAAGTTGAAACTTTGGCAGAAAAGAAAGAAGAAGAAGAGGTTGAAGGCTCTCCTAAAACTACTAAAAAGAAGCCCAAAGCTGTAGCAGAAAAGAAAGAAGAAGGGGATGATGATTCTCCTAAGCCTACTAAATCTACTAAACAGCCTAAAGCTGTAGTAGAAAAAGAAAAGAAGGTTGAAGATTCTCCTAAACCCACTAAAAAGGTCAAAGCTGTAGTAGAAAAAGAGAAAAAGGTTGAAGATTCTCCTAAACCTACTAAAAAGCCTAAAGCTATAGTAGAAAAAGAGAAAGAAGTTGAAGACTCTCCGAAGCCTACTACTAAAAAGCCTAAAGTAGCAGAAAAAGATAAAACGCTTAAAGATTCTCCTAAGCCTGTTAAAAAGGCGAAAGCTGTAGTAGAAGAGAAGAAGCTTGAAGATTCTCCTAAGTCTGTTAAAAAGGCGAAAGCTGTAAAAAAAGAGAAGGTTGAAAAAGAGCTTAAGGAAGAGGTAATAACAGATGCTGTAGAAGCTAAAGATACGGAAAACACAAATACCTCAGCCTCAATTACTGGAGATAAATAAATTGGATATTAAGGTGTTATTTGTTTGTATGGGGAATATTTGTCGATCTCCTACCGCACATGGTGTCTTTGAAAAACTAGTAGAATCTAAAGGTTTGAGTCAGCGGATTTTTACCGATTCAGCAGGGACTCATGCCTATCATCTGGGGGAGTCTCCTGATTCGCGTTCTCAAGCTAAAGCGAGGGAGTATGGGGTTGATATTTCTCATCAACGCGCACAAAAAGTCAAAATAGAGGATTTTGAGTATTTTGATTATATTATTGCAATGGACAGTTCGAATTATTATGACCTAAAGCAACTCGCTCCAAGCCATTTACAGCGAAAAATATACCGTTTTATGCAGTTTACTCCCGACTGGGACAGTGAAGATGTTCCTGATCCTTATTATGGTGGAGGGGATGGTTTTGAAAATGTCTTTAAAATGGTGGAAGCGGCTTCTAAAGGTTTATTAGCGCATATCTTATCGACTGATTTAAGATAAATCATTAGCCAATTGTTGCAAACGCTCAGGTGTGCCAATATCTCGCCAATCACCTGCAAAATATTCACCTGAGACTTTGTTTTCATCCATTGTTGCACGCAGTAACGCACCGATTGGCTGTTGTCTGGGGATTTTTCCTTGTTTTATTTTATCTCGCAAGGGAATAAAGAGTTCTGGTTGATAATAGCCAATGCCACTGAAGGTATATTTAGGCTCACCTTGTTGACTTAATTGACCATTTTGCATAGCAAAATCACCTTTAGGATGATGTGCAGGGTTATTAACAAGAATAAGGTGAGCTAAATTATCTTTTTCTAATGTTACCCGAGAAGATAAATCATAGTTGCACCAAATATCCCCACTAATAACTAAAAAAGGTTGATTGCCCAATAAATCCAGTGCTTTAACAATACCCCCTGCTGTTTCTAATGCCCCTTCATTTTGTTCGTCGGAATAGTGAATACTAAGCCCAAACGCGGAGCCATCGCCTAATACGGCAGGTATTTGATCTCCTAACCATGCAATATTAATCACAATATCGCTAAAACCTGCTTGTTTTAGTTTTTCCAGATGCCAGACAATTAAAGGCTTTCCTGCAACCTTTAATAATGGTTTTGGGGTATGATCAGTTAGAGGACGCATACGGCTACCACGGCCTGCTGCGAGAATCATTGCTTTCATATTTTTTTTGCTATATCGAATTGTTTAAACAGGCTGATTAAAGCCTCTGTTTCAGGGTATTTTTTACCAACTTGCATCACATACTCTAATGTTAGGGGTAAATCATTGAGATAATTTTCTTTACCATCACGATGATAAAGACGGGCAAAAATTCCTAATACTTTAATATGTCGTTGCAAGCCCATTAGATCAAACCAACGGATAAAGGTGGCATCATCCACTGCATCTATTATATGCGCATTAACTGCCTGATCACGATAAGCCAATGCCCACTGTTCTACTTTATTATTTGGCCATGCGATATAACAATCTCGTAATAGTGAAACAAGGTCGTAACTAATTGCCCCTAAAACAGCATCTTGATAATCAATAATGCCCGGATTGCGTTTAGCACTAAACATAAGATTACGTGAATGATAGTCACGATGAACAAAAGCTTGTGGTTGTTCTAAAACCGCTGTTGTTAATGCATCAAAGGTATTGCTAACAATTTGTTGCTGCTTTTCAGTAAGTGTTAGCTGTAAATGGGTGTTAAGAAACCAATCAGGCATTAACCGCATTTCTGTTTGTAGCAAATCCGCATTATAAACGGGTAGATCAGTGCTATTTGCCTGTTGTATTTTAATTAAAGCATCAATCGCATCAGCATAAAGGGCATCTGCACTTTCTTCGTTTAATTGATCTAAATAAGGTGTTGAGCCTAAATCAGATAAAACTAGAAAACCTTGATCTAAAGATTGCTTAAAAATATCAGGAACATGTACCCCAGCATTTAATAAACGTTGCGTAATATCAATAAAAGGACGGCTATCCTCTTTGTCAGGAGGTGCATCCATTGCAATCATCGTCTTATCTTGATAATGAATGCGAAAATAGCGACGAAAACTAGCATCTGCTGAAGCAACACTTAATGTCGCCTCTGGCCATGTTTCCTTAATCCAGAGGGTGAGTTGTTGTAAACGTAAATCTTGAATCATATATTTTTATTATCCCTATTTTGGATTAATCTAAATCGTCATTGAGGTAATTAGCGACGCAATGCTAAAAATAAACCAGCTCCGATCATAATACTGCCTGCGCTACGGTTTAGACGTTTAGTCGCTTGCTTTGATTGAAATTTTTGTCGAGCCGATGCAGCACTAAAGGCAATTAACATCAGCCCCATCATTAATGCAAATAATGTTAATGCACTGGCAAATATTATATCACTTTGATTTAATGCGCTAAGATCCATAAAAGTAGGTAAGAAGGCAATATAAAATAGAATCACTTTAGGGTTGGAGGCGGAAATTAAAAAACCTTGGATAAAACCTGATAGCCATAATCTAGCGGATGTTTTGCTGTTGTTTTCAACCAAAGGATCAATCTTTATTGTCCACATTTTCCAGCCAAGATAGATTAGATAAGCCGCACCAAACAAGCGAATAAATATAAATAAACCGCTCCAGTTTTCAGCAATAGCCACTAAACCAAACGTTGC
>JALVEA010000141.1 GCA_027008665.1 Thiotrichaceae bacterium
TGATTGAAGGGTTACATTGGCTCCATTAATACTGCCGCCTGTAATTGTCCCGTCTGTTCCTGTTACACCGCCGCTAATATTTCCTTGAGAGACGGTTGCAACACCAAAAAATTGCGTAAAGGTGGGGGCGGCATCGTCGATACGGGCATTTTTTACAGGGGTTGCGCCTGTATTGGTAGCGGTTAGGCGATAGACAACACAGGCACCTGGTTGGACTTGAAAGGCGGTGGTGGAGAATGTGCTATCCGCGTTATGGTCACAATTGGCATCAATGGCTTGCTCTTTAATAATGCTCATTTTTGAGGTGTTGACAGTGGTAACGTCTTGGACTTTATCTGTTAATTTTGCACCTGTACAAGTAGTAGGATCAGTATCTCCATCATTTTGATAAGCAGAAACGGTTAATGTTTGGGTGTTTTTCACTCCCATAGAGGCGGTTGCAGGTGCAAATAGTTTGATTAATATCGGAAAACTTTGACCTGCCTCTAAGACCTGATTAGTCAATGGCGTATCGCTTGCATCTAGTTGACCATCTGCATTCACATCTTTATAGATCACTGAAGACCAGCCTGACTGTGGGTCTAAATCAGCCGAAGTTACATTAATACATTCCAAAGCGGTATTGCCGTTATTGCTAATACGATGACTATAAACAACCGAAGCCCCCGGTTCTACTTGCCCGATTTGATCAGCCGCCATGCTTAATGCGGGTTGCTCAACCACCATCACCGCATCATGCTTAATATCAAAAGCCCCCGTTAAACGAGAATAAACTTTAAAATATATCGGGTATTCTTTAGCATCGGCTATTGCATTAGCAGGTGCTGTCACCACAGCACACATTAGCTGGCTTGCCGCCGCCGCGATATTGCCTGTTGCATCAGAGGCCGCTCCTAGGGTTGAACAATCACTATTGCCACCGTCATGATAAAATGCAATCTGCCAGCCTGCTTCTATCACATTTGCTTCAAAGGGTTTTTTACTGCTCGCTTGCAATTCATAACTGCCATTGGTATCGCTGGTATTATTAACAAAGAGTTTAAATACCGCCTGCCCAGCAGGGACAATATTCTCTGTGGTCACCGCATTAACTTCCGGCCCTATGCCAACACCACCTCCTGTTGCAATATCACCATTATTGGTTAAATCAACCGAATCACCGATGATTTCTCCTAAATGATCTGTGACGGTATTAAAAACCGTATTATCTAAAGAAGAGGTGGCTTTTTTAGTGACATCAAAACCCGCTCCGCTATTATTGCCTGAGACACCGACGGGTAAAACTGCTTTTAAAACCACTTTATAACTGGCATTAGGTGCAAGAATACCTGTATCTACTATGCCGTTATTATTACTATCCATCAACGGTGTAAATCCATCGGATTGAAATAATTGAAATACCGTATCAGCAGGAAAAGTAGCACCTGTATCATCAATGCTAATATCAAATACGTCCTCACTATTGCCTGTATTGCGAATGATATTATCAAACACAACGGTTGCGCCTCGACTTGCGCTATCAACAATAAAGGAGTCTGTTATTCCATTTTTATTATCCGCACCATCGCTTGGATCGGTAGTGGAACCATTAGCAACCACCGCTGCTTGTTGTAAAATTTCAAAAGGGACTTGATTGGTATTGGCAACGGGAATATTGCTCGAGCCATTATGATAAGAAAACTCAGCGATATTTAATAAGGTTGAGGCGGCTAAACCTACATCAATATTGACTTCAAAGCTAATTTCACCTGATGCACCTGCCGCAATTTGAGAGATGACCGCAGATACTTGGGTATTACAATCCGCCGTATAAGCACAGTATTTAACCGTTTCAGGTGCAGTTCCTTGTGCATCATTACTATTATTATCAGTTAAAACAGAATTAGCCGTTTCACTCCAACGTCCGCTATTGGGTTTATAAACCATTCCAGTGGGTAAGCTATCGCTTAATACAATATTGCTAGCGGCCGCTACGCCTTTATTTTCATAGCTTAATGTAATCGTATAAGCCCCACTTGGTGATGCGCCTGAATTAGCGCTCATACTTTTTACAACATTGATTACCGCATCATCAGAAACTACCACCGTATCAGTATTGCTTTTTTCAATCATGATATCGGTTGGTGTTTCAACAAAGGTACTCACACCTTTAATCGTCAGTTTACCTTGTTGATTATTAGTTGCTGTTGCTGGAATTTCTGCACCTATGACAAAATAAAAGGACTCATCCGCCGCTAATGCATCCGTTGAAGTGATTGGAGTCGTGCTATCGGGCAAACCGTCTTTATCTTTATCGGCATAGATGAATACTTTGCTAAGATCAAAATCATAATCATCCCCTGTAATATTTGTGACGCTCAGATCATAGCGATCAACACCATTTCCTGTATTGGTCAATACATGTGGTAAATACACTGTATTGCCCGCTACACCCAAACGAGTTTGATCTTGCACTAATTCCATTGCACCGACTTGTTGGATCAAGGTTGCAACAACATTGGAGGTTGCCATCTGCTCCACCCCATTGGCATCTTTATAGGTTGCACTGGCTTGATTTTGAATTAATGTACCCGCCGCAGGTGATTTGGCATGGACTGCAAAAGACAGCAACATACTGAAAATCAAAACCCAGATGGTAAATGCATTATTTTTATGATGATACTTCATGATTTTGTCTCAATTATTATTATTTTTTTCTCTTGCATATTTCTTTTTTTGTAGACGGCTAGAGCCGTCAATGCTGGTAACGAGGTGTTTTCTAGCGCACGGGTCCTGGTGGATTAAAGCGAGTTTGTCTTGGTTGTATTTCTAATGCTAAAGGACGACCTTGTTGGTCTAGCAACATTAATTCGACGCGACGATTAATACTACGTTCCCGTACCGATTTTCCAAGAATTGGTAATTCTTCTCCTAATGGTGAAACACGAATTCTTGATTTAGCAATGCCGTTACTTAGCAAATAGTTAATCACAGTTTTCTGACGTTTTAGAGCCAGTTTACGGTTATAAGCATTAGAGCCTTTAAAATCAGTAAAGGACTGTACACTCAGTTTTAAATTGGCATGTTGACGCAATACCGCTACATCTGCATTCAAACGTTGTTGTTCTGTTTTGCTCAGTGTTGCTTGATCAAAACCAAAATAAACCGCAGGTTCCCAACGAATGCCATGCATGACCTGACGATCAATTTTAGTAATCACTTTTGTTTTATATTTTGTCTTATATTTGGTTTTATATTTGACAACCACCTCTTTTTTGACTTTTACCTTTTCAACAATTTTCTCCACTACTTTCACTTTCGGCTCAGGAATATCACAACTATCATCATATTTAGCATACAGTGAATCGGTACTAGAACAGCCTGATAATGCAATGCTAAATGCGGTTGCCATCAATAATTTATACTGCGCTTTTTTTATTAGATTATTATTATTTTTCATTATTATTGCTCTTTAAATTACAGATTTGTAGATTCGCTTTAGGAGGTTTCAAGTAATGAATTTGCCTATATTGCGCTGATTTTTTGTTCCTGATTGGAGTATCTCAAGAGGCGCATAGTTATTCTACGCAACGATTGAGATGATTCAAACAGGGACAAAAGGGCAAGTAAGATTGGTAAATTCATTG